>JAFXRA010000018.1 GCA_017526725.1 Candidatus Rifleibacteriota bacterium | reverse complement strand
TTTCTCGAAAATCCTCCAGTCATGCTTATGCATGACATCCCGCTTTAAGAAAGGGGGTAAAATATTGAATCCATCAATGTTTTATTATTAATGAATATAGTTTCCATGGGAAGATAATTTAAAAATTAATTTTTAACTAGATTTTTATTACAAATAAAGATACTTTATTTATTGTAGTCATAAAAATAAATTAAGGAAGTTGCTTTTGGATTTAGATAAACCCATAGTTATTAAACAGGTAAGTGATAGGTATGAGTTCATAAAAAAATTGGCACATGATTTAAAAGCCAGTTATTGTTGTTATGCAGAAAATAGCTATTGCTTTAACGATATAAAAAAGCAGTTTAATTTAGCTCCAAATATAGAATTAAATAATAGCAATATTATAACAGGGAAATATGAAGGTTATGACTACTGTTTTGTGGAAAGGTTTTCAGATGATTTTCGCAGGCTGGAAATAATCAAATGGACGTCTACATTTGTAATTAAAACTAATAATAAAAAATTCCCTGATTTTAAAATAATAGCAAAAAAATCATATGTGATGTTTAATTTTGCTTATATTATGATACCAATAGCCTTATTTGCAGCATTGATAGGGTATTATATTCAAAATGGAACTAAAGATTTAAATAATTTATATGTTTTGGCTGTAATGGCTGTTGTATCAACATTAATTTTTATCGTTTCATTTATAATAGATTTACTTAAGATTAAGCAACAGAATAAATATAAAATTAATAATTTAAAATTTAAAGATAGATATGTAATTCTATCTGAAGCTGATCCTAATGAAATTGAAGAGGTATTTGACGATAGGATTTGTTCAAGAATCGCAGGTTATTATACTGATTTAGAGCTTTCATTCAAATCAAAATGTTTTTCTAAAGAATTCTCTGAAACTAACCTCACATTTGATTTATGCGATAGTAATCTGAAAGATTATTTTTCACAAGTTCAATTATTCGAAAAAGATTAAGTTTACGAAGATAAAGCAGCTTCAATTAGTTCATAAAAAATAGCTATAAAAAGTCTAATTTTTTCATAGAAAAAGGTCGAATAACAAAGAAGATACTATGAAAAACTTTAGACTAACTATATCTTTTATCTTTATTATTAGTGTATTAAGCCTTATAGGTTGTATGCATTCAAGTGACCCGGCATTAGGCGGGGCTTGTGGTATATGCATTGATTCATCAGGAAAGGCTTTAAGCGGTGTCACTGTCACTGCCGGCGGATGTTCAACGGTATCTGATTTTTATGGTAAATGGTCGTTAGATTCATTAAAGCCTCAGATATTGAATTTTGTTGCCAGCAAAGAAAACTTTCAGACTCAGACAAAGACTTATGAAGTTCAGAGCGGCATAATTCTAGAAAATATAACCTTTGCTTTGCCGTCTAATACTGAAATTTACGATATAGTTATTTCTAATGTAACTTCCACAAAAGCAAGTATTAGTTTCCACACCAAATACGAAGCGACAACAAGAATTGCTTACGGTAGTAATGCACAGATGGATAAAACCATAAACAGCAGTTCTGCTCACAAATATACACATACTTTTGAATTGACAAGTCTGATGCCGGCTACTACTTATGTTTTCCAGTGTCTGGGAACAGACAAGTTCAATAGAAAAATAGCTTCTGAAATAATGACCTTCACAACAGGGGTTGCTTCAAGAGGCGAACCTCCGACAGGCTTGAAAATAGCTAAAGTTAATGGCAATTCAGCTTTTTCATTGACTTGGGATGCTGATTCTCAGGCTGACTTAGCTGGTTATAACGTATATCGCTCAAACAGCATGAGTGGTGTATTTGAAAAAATTAATGTTGGTATTGTTCAGCAGTCCTCATATGTTGATATGGGTGTAACTACAGGCGAAAAGTATTGCTACAGAGTTACCAGAGTGGCCGGCAGCGGTGATGAAAGTTCTGTTTCAGAAACTGTTTCAATGGTTATGCCTGGTGTTGTTAATACCAATGTGGTTTGGAATTCCCAAGGTTCACCCTATGAAATTACTGGTGATTTGATTATCACTCAGGGCTCAAGCCTCATTATTTCGAAAGGTACCGAAGTTAGAGTATCAAAAGGCGATAAATGGGATTCAGACGGAACTGCCGATAATTCTGTTGGAATAATCGTTTATGGCACAATGCTAGTTCAGGGCACAGAAAGTGAACCGGTTGCTTTTACTTCTGCTGAAAATATTCCCCAGAATGGCGATTGGGAAGGTATTGTATTCAAAGATTCTGCTGACTTAACTGCTTCCATAATAAAAGGTCTGAAAGTCCAGTTTGCAAAAGTCGGTATTACTGGTGAAAACGGTTTACCGGTAATAAGTGAAAGCGAATTTATCAATTGTTCTCAGGCTGGTATTTTGTGCGATTTATCTAATAAAGATATAAATATTGCCGATTGTCAGATTAACTCATGTAATACTGGTATATCTATAAACAACGGAAGCTGCACTGTTAATATCAGAGATAATATCATTACAAACTGTTCTTACGGAATTAAAGGTATGAATAATACTTTTAATGCTATTGTAGGGAACAAGATTAAGAGCAATGTGGTTACTGCAATCGAAGTTAGCGGCACTGATTCTGCTTCGTCGGTTTTCAGAAATACAATAGGGTGGGGAAGCGGCGGAGTCGGTATTCTCTGCAATGGTTTGGATGAAATACGTCGCAATACTATTCAGGCTAATCTTTGTATTCAGGTTAAAGAAACGGCTAAGGCTGTTGTTAGAAGCAATCTTATGCTTGCAGACAAAGATAAAAACGGCATGGGGCTGCTTTATTCAAGTTCTGTAATCAATTCTCCAAATCTGATTGTTCAGTGCAATGGTGTTTGGAATCAGACCTTAGCTGGAAAGAAATATGGAAACTCCTACGGTGACGCAGTTAACGTTACTGGTGATTTAAGCTTTACATCAACTTCAGGGCCAGCTCTTCAGGGTGGTGACCCATTCACAGCTTCTATAACAAATATGAATTTCAGTTATATTCCATCTTCTGGCAGCGTTTTAAAACATGCTGGTTTTGAATCAAATGAAGATATGGGTGCAGAAGATGTTCCGAACTGAGAAACATATATTAATTCCTTGTATATTAATTCTTGTAATGGTTTTGACAGCTCTTTTAACAGGCTGCGGTTCCAGAGATTCCAATACAGGAAGTTTTAGAAGCCGTTTAATAGATGAAAAAGGCGATGCCATTGTTAATGCAAAATGTTTTTCTCTTTTTGCGGAAGATGAAGTCGTATATTCAGGATTAGACGGTTCTTTCAGACTTTCCGAACTGCCTGCAGGATTAAATAATATAATTATTCAGCATACTGACTTTGCGTTAGAACAATATCAGGCTGAAGTAAAATCCGATCAGGAAACAGTTATAGATTTTATTAAATTAGACAAGCTGGATGCCAGCAGCCGCATTTCAAAAGTTAAAATTGGCTCGGTTTCTTCTTCCACAGTAGAAATTAACTGGCAAACCTATAAGGATCTTTGCTGTAATATTCATTATGGCACAACTTCAGGTTATGGAAGCTACGTTTCCGAAGAAAGACCCTCTCAGACTCATTACTATCTATTAACTGGATTAGAACCCGAAACTGTTTATCATTTCAAGATACAATATCTTGATGAATATGCTAACAGCTATTCTTCTTATGATTATTCATTTAGAACAACAAGCGGTGATGCCCCAAGTAAACCATCATCAATAGCCTTAACTGATATGACAGAACTTGGTGTTGTTAATGTTCGATGGACAGCACCGTTTTCTACTTTGTCTGTAGCTGGCTATAACGTTTATAGACAGGTTAAAGGCGGGGATTGGGTAAGAGTAAACGGTAACGTTATAACAGGTGGAATAACAAATTATAATGATGTTGAAGCCCAGACTGGCGTTTTCTGCCGCTATGCAGTGACAGCAGTTAATAATCTTGGTGCTGAATCTGAAAAAATAATAGG
>JAFXRA010000017.1 GCA_017526725.1 Candidatus Rifleibacteriota bacterium | reverse complement strand
TCAACCCAGCAGAGAGTAGAGGGTTTTAATCTTTGCCAGAAGACATTTCGCATTCCTTCTCTTACACCTTCGATAGGAATATTTTCACCAACAGGAATATGAGCAAGAATCTTTATCAGCTTTCCTTTGCTGTCCCATAATTCGTATCTGTGAGCAAAATAATGGGATGGTACGGAATGTGAAAACGGGGTTTCCAGTATCTTTGCTATAGTGTATTTTTCATCTGGTGAAATAGAAATGTAGTTTATCAGACCTGCAGAACCGAATTTAGTTCTTCTGCCTGTTTTTATGTCTATTTTATATAGTTGGGAAGCAGCATAATATTCAAAGAGTTTTTCGTCGTATTGAGATTGAAGCAGGTCTTGGTAAGTTCTAACCTGTGAAACCTGTCCGTCAGTTTCCTGTATTTCTGGTGTTTCAGGAATTACTGGCGCAACTGGCGGCTGTCCTCGTTTTTCATGCCATAGTGGAACATAAATGTGCTTTGAATCATTGCTCCACCAAAATGGGCCATAAAGAACAGAATTCAAGCGGGCAGGGGAAATCTGTTTGCCGTTCCCTTTAACTGGGTCGAATAACCATACTGAAGAACCACCTGCTTTATAAAGAGCTGCAGCAAAAAGTTTGCCGTCAGGTGACCATATTGGAAAACCAAATCTTGCTCCTTCAGGCAATTTTATTGGTTTTAATTCTTTTGTATTTAAATCTAATATCTTTAGGCTTTGTACAAAATAGTTTCTCTTTTTAATGTTGAATCTGGTTAGAATTCTTATTCCGGCCAGTTTAGCAAGGGGTTCAGCTAAGTCTTCAAGAGTCAGCATGCTGGTATACTCAATCATCAAAGCTATGTCGCCAGCAGGGCTTACAGACATCTGAGGGGTATTAGGGGTATCTATTATATTTACAATTTTTTTTTCAGGTTCTCTATATCCAGTTGTTTTCATATCGTTCGCAAATGTATTGTTTGTTGTTAAAACGCTTAATAATAAAGCTATGATAAAAGTAAAAGCTGGGTTATTCTTCTTTTCTGACATTTGAGTTTAGCGTTCTCTGCCTAAGAACCAATAAAAAGGCAAGGTTATTGGTCCGAAGATTATGGCGGCTAATATCCACGCCCATCTGTAGTCTTTACAACTTTCATCAAGAGACACGAAAGCTATGTTTGCAATCCAAAGAAGAGTAGCAAATATCCAAAAAACAACGATCGTTGTGCTGAAAGAATCCATTATTTACCCCTGATTAATATTAAAATGCTAGATAAAACAAAACACCTCATTAAGATTTTATCTCTTAATGAGGTGTTTTTCAAGTTTTCGATTATTTTGGTTAATTATCTGAAAACATAACCAAGTTTGTTAAAGAAGTTACCAGCCATATTAGCAACGCTTGAAAGTGCATTACCAGCAACTTTTGCTACTGAACCAGCTGCTTGAGTTGCATAACCACCAACAACTGCGAGACCGCCAGCAATCTTGTCGCCAACGCCGCCTTCAGTCCATTCTTTTTTGCCCCATTCTACCATCTTTGCACCAGCAGATTTGAGACCAGTTCCTGCAACGCCTACAACAGCACCTGGAATGCCGAGAACACATTTGGTTACACCACTGGTGAATTTTGTTGGACTGAGTCTCTTGAAACCAGTAACAACATCATTGATGCCGCCTGCTATGTTATCTTGAGTTGCAGTGCTGAAATTTACGTTGAGAAGGTGTGGAGACTTGTCTGGAGTTTTGGTTCCTTTGATATCAATCATTAGGTTAGAGTAACCTACGAAATTGCTAGCAAAACCAGTGCCCATAGGGTCTTTCCACATCTTTGTAAATTCTGCTACAGTTTTGGTTACTGTATTTCTTGTTCCCCAATAAGAGTCTCTCATCTTAATGCCAGTTACTTTGCCGTATTCATCGGTTTCGTAACCACAGACTACAACCCAATGAGGAGTTCCATCTTCTGTACTAACAAGACACTGAACTGGAGTGTTGCTGTCAAGTTTTTTGATTAAGTCTTGAATGCTGGCGTTGTTCTTTTCGTTAGCGTCAAGACCGTTCATATTCAAATATTCAACTAAAGTTGAAGGAGCAGTAAATATACCACCTGGATTTGTTTCACTGTAAATCTTATTGCCGTCTTTATTGATTCCGTAATATTGGAAAATCATTGCTGTTGAGAACTGACCGCAATAGTTATTACCGTTAATAGAAACACTGTAGTTGTCAAACTGAGTGAGAGATTTGCCGCCATTGGTATTGTCGGTGCTATTGTCAAGTGTGTCGCCTGTGCCGTAAGCAAATGTATCTGTAACGGTTTCTGTTACAGCATCAACTCCGTCTTTGAAATTCTTTTTAGTTTTTTCACTAGGAGTTAGACGTTTTTTGGCTTCTTCATACTTAGCCTTAGCTTGTTCATACTGCTTTTTGATGTCTTGGAAGGTAGCTGAGGCGCCTTCTTTGAGAGCAGTTGTGTAACGTTTGTATGCGTCTTCGTATCTCTGCTTCAGTTCTAAAATTTCTTGATTGATATTGGTCGCGTACAGAGCCTGACCTGAAACTAACATTGTGGCTGCTAATGCAAAACCAGTAAGAATCTTATTAATGTTTCTCATGATTATAGACCTCCAGTTGGTCTTCTTATATTTACTCTTGTTAATATTATAAGAATTTATCGGGCAATCGTCAATGTACCGATAAAAAAAATTAAATATATTAAAATATATAAAAACACCACTTTTTAAGCAGTGTTTTTATTCTTTTATTTGTTTAATTCGCCTGCAATTAATTTTCTATACATTTCAAAGCAGGCTTCATATTCATTCTTCTTCTGAAGTCGAAATTCTGTTGTACTATTAGGATCAGATAAAGCATTTGAATAATTTTCGAATGAAATTTTATATGCTTCATAAGCAGCATTTGCATCATCGACATTGTATTTGAGATTTGATGAAGCAACTGGTGCCTGGCTTGCTGAAACTGGAATGTTGTCAGAGATTGTTACTATTCCTGTATTTTTATTGGATATGGTAACTGTATTATTCGTAGATTGCCCGTTGGCCTTTTTATTGTCAATCGCTTCTTTGCTCTTATCGAAGAAGGTGGTTCCTATCCATTTGCCAATTTTAGAACCCAGGTTTGAACCCCATTTTTCACCAAGTGTAGCCATTTTTTCAGAAGTTCCGCCTGTTGTTACGGCAGATAGTGTGGCCCCGGCAACTGTACCGATTACGCTACCGATAACATCTCCGACAACTTCACCCGTGGTGTTTCTAGCTAGTTCTTCTTTGTTTACAGAAGCTATATCCTGAGCTGTTGACAAAAGAATGCTTTTGTCTGCACTCTGGTCTTCTGTTCTGTCTATGCCTGTAAGAGCCTTATAAGTTTTATTGAAAAACTTTTCACCTATTTTTTTGCCAAGCCAGGTTCCTAATTTCTTACCGTATTTTGAACCTAGAGTAGCAAAGGTAATTGTACCTATAATAGGAATAATTGTACCACCACCCACACAGGCTGTTATTGCGGCACCTATGACACCGCCTATTGCGCTGCCAAAAATATCTCCTATTACAGTTCCTGTTGTGTCGCAGGCCAAGGATGTCGCATCCAGACTGCGAACAACTTTGAAAATAGAGGAAACAGTCAGTTTCCCTCCATTGTCTAGTTTTTCGTTAATAAGG
>JAFXRA010000191.1 GCA_017526725.1 Candidatus Rifleibacteriota bacterium | reverse complement strand
TTAAAAAACTTAATTCTATAGAATCTAGTGACAATTTTAATGTTGACGAACTTATAAAAGCGCATGATAAAACCGGTAGAATGGCCGGCGTAATGCGACAAGCGTTAGATAATGCTGTAACGTTACAAAACTCTGCAAAAGAAGAATGGAAAGAAGTAAAAGACAATGGTATTCCTGTAAAAAATAAAAATATTCACGCTGCTGTTATCGACAAAACAATAGAAAGAATATTAGAAGTTTACGGAAAACCAAATAAAATTAAAAGTTTTATTAATGCTTTCACAAACGATACAGGTATTACTTTTAAAGATTTAATCGACGAAAAAAATGCCGATAAATTTGCCAAATATTTTTTACCTTCAAATAACGAAGAAAACAAACGAAGCTTTGTTGAATTGCAAGAAGCAATCAGAAAACAAGCAGAAGAATTATTAAAAAAAGACAAAGCCTTACACGATAGGTTCTTGTCTATAGAAATAGATCCGTTCTTGCGTAAAAGCGACGATAAATTTTATGATTTCAATGTTTTGGCAGGTATGAAAAGGCGAATAATAAATACCGCAGCCAGGACTGTGCCTGGTAAAATTTTAAGATTTCCTGATTGGGAAATGCACGAACTTGTACCGGCTATAAAACAATTTGCTGCAGGTAGTGTTATGCCTTCTATTTCTGCTTTAGAAAGAAAAGCCAAAGAAAGTTTAGCAAAAACAGACGTTGAAAAACTAGCTATTCGTGAAGCGCATGATAACATTCATATCGAAAATAATTATTGGTATATCCTTGGAAATCTTTACCGTCATGAAGATGACAAACTAATTCAAATCAAAGAATTCGATAATGCTTCTTTAATTTCTTCAAGATATGCAGGTAGAGGTAATTTACTTAAAAGTATTTACGGATTTAATCCCGAAAGAACGCGCGGCTTTTGGACAAATCTCTTTGATATAAATGGTTCTGTAGAAGCAAATTTTTATGAAAAAATTTCTAATTTCTTAAAAGGCGCAAAAGATTTAGATTATGAGCCAACAATAATTTCTAATATAAGACAAGGCTTTGTAGAGCCAGATATTCTAAAAAGATATGACCGCTTAATAAAATTAAACGAATTTGTTGAACGCAATGTTCGTGGTTTTGACAATTCTATGTTAGAAAACATGGAAGAAGCCATAACACAACTATATAATAAAGATAAAGACAAATATCACGCTGCTTACGAAATCTTTAAGATTCTCAAAAACGGCGATCTTAGTTATGAAGGCGTAGACAGCATATTAACCAAAAAAGTTTTTGAAAACGTAATATCTAAATCCGCAGGGTCTAAAAGTGAATGGCAAGTATTTCACAATCTTAGACTTAACGATTTAATTAACAGCATTTTTCGCGACCCATTAAAAGCCGCTGAAAATATCACATTAGAGGACGATATAACAGGGGCATATTATTCAGGAGCAAAAGATGGCGCCTCTATTACAAGAATGTTGCAAAAAGAACTTTCTAAAGAGTTAATTTTGCAAATTTCTCACGTAGAAGCAACAAGAATAGATGGTTCTTCTGCATCTGCTTATAGTTTTGATTTAGCTAAAGAATTTTTAGAAAAATCTAAAATGAATTTAGACGATATGGATAAAGCAAAAGAATTATCTTATGCTACCATATCAGAACACAATACAGGCGGAATTTTTTCAGAATTAGGCAAAAGAACAAGAGTCCCTTCTGCTTCCAAAGCTCAAGATTACGAAAGTTTAAAAAAACAAATAGAAGCATATGAAGATTTTCTTGCAGGTAAAACAGCAAACAAAGGCGCCTTAGAAGCTTCTGAAACAATTTTCAATTTAATTAAAAGAAGTAATCCGCCAGAATTTCTACACACTTCTACAAGAATGCGTCCAGACGACATATCCGCATTACATGTAGATAATGATTTTTATATCGTAGCTAATAGCGAAGGCCCTTTCAGTATGTTAAAAGCGCTTAACGATAGTATTAAAGAGGGTTCTGTTTCGCATATTAAAGAAAGCATAATGCGTTTTGCTCATCAATTAGCTGGTGGACGAGGCGATGCCGATAATGTTACAAATTTAACTTTAGTTCCGTATTTCTTTTTACATCGTCTTGGGGCAGATGATTTACCTGCTTTCATGCAATTTAGCAATCAAAGCACTTCTAGCACTTGGCAGTTAATAAAAACGCTTGGAAAAAGACTGGCCCCTGTTGCGATAGGCGCAACATATCTTGAATGGGCAGATGATACGGTAGGAGCTATTACAGGGACAAGAGCTTCAGCAGGTATTATAAACGCTCTTGATTATACGGATATTGGCGTTCGTAATCTTTTAGACAATATCGGTATCGGTGGAATACTTGAGGAACAATCACGAGTTAATCCTATTCTTCAATATTGGTTTGGTCGTGATGGATATTACGACGCAGAAGAAGAACGTAATTATTATGCAAATGGTGTTGAAGCTGTTCGTTCTGGACGCTATTGGGCGTTTGGTTCTGTAAATGAATTTCGCGGCGGCGCTATACAGTATTACAGACCGAATCTAACACGCAGACTTAATAGTGATTACTATAATAAAGCATTATACGATGGATATTTTAATAAATG
>JAFXRA010000190.1 GCA_017526725.1 Candidatus Rifleibacteriota bacterium | reverse complement strand
GAGCAAACCTGAAAGCCCCCCCATAAACACCTCTCTGTTTATATATAAAAGATCTAATTCTAGTTAAAGTTCTATTCAAGGTAAATACAGAAGCTGTTTTAAAGTTCTGCTGCAGATTTTCCTGTTGATCAGCATCCAGAATAGGTAACAGCATATTATACATCTGTTGTGAAGCTAACTTTTCTTTTTCGGAGATAATCATGTGGTGATTAATTTTATATACTGGAGGCGAACCAGCCTTTAGAATCAAATCGCTAGCTCCATTTCTAATTGCTTCTTCAAATAGATCGAATATTTCCGGCTGCATTTAAAAAATCTCCATGAAATTACTTCAACGCTTCTAGTTTTTGTTTTACTATTGACCGGCTGTTTGCCTTGGCAATAGCGTCTTCTTTTGTTATTCTGCCTGAACGAACAAGATTTATTATATAATTATCAAGCGAAATCATACCTTCAGAAGAACTCGAATCTATCAAGGAAGGTATTAACTGCATTTTTCTTTCCGAAATTATTTTTTTGCCGTTTGAGGAATTAATAAATATTTCAAAAGCTGCAATTCTTCCAGGTTCTGATTTCTTAGTAATAAGAGTCTGAGATATGGTTCCCAATAAAGTTTTTGCTAATCTAGAGGCAATCTGATTCTGGAAATATTTAGGATAAAACTTTATAAATCTATCCAAGGCCTGTCTTGAAGAGTTTCCTTGAATAATTGCAAATACTAATTTCCCTGCTTCAGCCGCTTGAAGGCACATTTCAACTTCTTTTTCTTCTATTAGTTCACTAATGAATATCACATCACAATCAGACTGTATCGCATCAGAAATGCCTTCCTCAAATGACTTGCAGTCTACTCCTACTTGTCTTTGGCTAATCAAAGATTTATTATCATCAAAAATGTATTCAATAGGACTTTCTATCGTAAAAATATTTTTTTGGAAATTAGAATTTATATAAGTAATAAAAGAAGAAAGCGTAGTTGATTTGCCCGTCCCAGAGTTGCCTGTAACTAATACCAATCCGCTTCTTTTCTCTGCAAATTTCTGTGCAGAAAGAGGCAACCCGATATAATTGAAAGTAAGTTCTTTAAAGGGAATAATACGGAAACCTGCGTTACCACCGCGTAACTCTCTAAATAGATTAACTCTGAATCTTGCATCACTGAAACTGTAGCCAAAATCTAATCTATGATTCTTTAGAAAAGCAGATTTTTGTGAATCATCTAAAATCTCATCAAGCATTGTATCAAAATCTTTTCTAGTGATTTTAGGCATTTTTGTTAATTGCTGCATATTGCCACCTATTCTTAAAATAGGCGGGTAGCCTGTTTTAAAATACAAATCCGAAGCGTCTTTTTCAATGCAGAGTTTCAAAAGGTCAAATATCATTTTCCCTCCACTAATCAGGTTATGACAGGTTTATAAGATAAAGTTATTGCTCGACATACAAATTACATTTAGATATTTGATAGCTATTAAATCTAATTATAGTAAAAACCAATTATTACAAAAACGCAATCTTTTTTAACTAATGGTCAGGGCAAACGCATATTTTTTTAGCTATTGATCAGTATTTCAGAAGCGTCATTGCTTGTCATTTAAAAGGCGAGACGAAGAAACTCCCCCACGAGGCAAGCAAAGCTTGGCGATGAGATTGGTGTGAGGTGTGATTGGTTTAATTGTGAAATATAAGAACATAAAGTTGAATGTGATACGCTTCGCTGTGGGACGTTTCACTGTGGTAATTGTTTATAATCGTTCGAAGAGGCTTTGGTATAAAAGATGCTGCCCCACGATAGTGGGGAAGCTGGAAAGAACAACTTGAACAATTAGAACTATTGTCAATTCTCAGTTTTCTTTTTTCAGCTATCTCAATTCCTCACTCCTCACTCCTAACTCCTAATTTTTAATTTCCGTCTCACTGAGGCCTTAGTCTCGTCCCACTTTCCATAGGCTTGCTCTAAAAGTTTACCCAAGAACTCTTGTACAAAGAAAAAAGTTATTATATAATATACAAAAATTATTTGTGAGGCAGATTTTATGGATAAAAAGCAGATTGGAAAATTATTTATAATTGGTTATCAGGGTGAAGAGCCATCAGAAGAATTTCTTTCATTCGTTAAAGAATGGAGTATCGGTGGTGTAATTGTTTTTGCAAGAAATCTATCAGATCCATTAAAATTGCCTGAAAGCTTAAAAAAGATTCGAGAAGCAGCTGGAAACAACATTTTCACTGCTATAGACCAGGAAGGCGGTCTAGTATTAAGAATATTGAAACATGGCAGTCTTTTCCCATCGGCTATGGCATTGGCAGCTACCAACGACATAGAATTAACAGAAAAAACTTATCAGGCAATTGGAGAAGAAATGCTTTCTCTGGGACTGAACTGGGATTTGGCTCCCGTATTAGACATAAATCATCCAAGCAATCCAGGAATAGGAGCTCGTTCATTCTCTGATACCCCTCAGAAAGTCGCTGAATTTGGTATTGCAGCAATAAAAGGTTTGCAGTCTACAGGTGTTATGGCCTGTGCGAAACACTTTCCTGGTAAAGGAGAAGCAAGAAAAGATTCACATTTGACTTTGCCTACAATACCCTACCCTGCAGAAAGACTGCATTCTTTCGAGCTTTATCCCTTCAAAAAAGCCATAGAAAACAATGTAGCAGCTATAATGACATCTCACGTGTTTTTCCCTGCCTTTGAAAAAACTCCTAATCTTCCAATAACCCTCTCTAAATCAGTTTTAACAGATTTGCTCAGAAAAGAACTTAAATTTAAAGGTCTAGTAATTACAGACGACTTAGAAATGGGAGCAATCACAGAATCTTACGGAATCGCTCAGGCTGCGTTAAAATCTTTTATGGCCGGAGCAGACCAGTTACTAATCTGCCATAGCTTAGACCAGCAGAAAATTGCCGCAGAAACAATTCTGAAAGAAGTGGAAAACAATAAAGAAGCCGCGGCTAGACTTCAAGAAAGCATAGAAAGAATTGAAACAGCAAAAGCAAAACTTCCAGATATTTCAAAAATCAATTATTCTTTAAAAGACTTATCTGAAAAGCATAAAAACCTAATTAAAGAAGTTTCTGAAAAATCAATTAAGTTTTTGTCTGTCGCCCCAGGAACTTTGCCGGTAGAGGACTCTCCAGACACTCATTTTATTCTGCCATTAATCTCGTCATTGGTGCAAGTTGAAGAAGAGCATAAAGACAAGAGTCTGGCAAACATCATTAAAGAGTATTTTCCCAAAAGCAGTTCTGAAGTTTATGAACCCAAAGCAGATTGTGAAAGCATTTTAAAGAATGTTAATATTTCAGATAAATCCAGAATAGTATTTATGACTTACAATGGACATTTATTTAAAGACCAGTTAAAAGCAGCAGAAAACTTAGCCACAAAATGCAAAAACATAATTGTGATTGCTTTAAGGAACCCTTATGACATATTTGAGTGCAGTTTTGCTAAGACAAAAGGTGCAACTTTTGGTTTCAGAACCCCGGCAATAAAAGCCTTATTGGATGTTTTAAAAGGAATAAAAGAGCCTTCGACAGATAATTGGCCAGTAAAAACTGAATCTACGCCAACTCTAGCATAATATTAAGCCTAAAAAGAATATTTACAACCAATCAGGAAGTTCTCCGTCATCTTCAATTTCAATCATAGTTCCGACGATTGGGTTATCTGAGTTACTCTCACCAATGAAATGATAATTTGGGTCTGCAAGCATACCTGGACTCCCTATTATGCGAACCTGCTTCTGAACCTGTCTGCTCATTCCATAAATTCTAACAGAATCTTCTTTTGGGTCCATCAAAGCTTCTATTTTTTTCATCATTTTTGCAAAGGAAACTTTATCAAGGAAGGTTTCAAACACACTTTTCTGCACAGGCACAGCATAATTCTTTAACAATTTATGTAATTTCCCTCTTCTCTTATTACTAGGAGAATCGTAACATATTTAGAATTCACCAGACATAAGACATATCCTTTTATCTAGTTATCATTGTAATTGGTTTTTGTTGTTTTTGTAGTAAACAAAAGGTTCGAAGAGTTCTGATTGTTTACCCCTGTTCAACAAACTAACCTTCTTTTAACAATTTGAACTACTCGAACAATTAGAACAAATAGAACTATTCTCAATTCCCAATTCCCAATTCTCAATTCTCAATGCCCTTCTCCCTACACCCTATACCCTATCAAAAAGGTTAAAACCTTTTTGCACCAAGCTTCGCTTGGCTAAAAAATCTTTGTTGCTTAGTCAATTTTTAAGGCTAAAATTCGATTTAATCGTATTTTAGCCTAAAGTGTTTTTATGACTTACCAGCTTCAGAATTAATAAATACTTTTTCTGTATTAACCAAATCTTCGGTTTCAAAAGGAAAAGGGGCAGTAATTTGTATGAAACAAGATTTATCTGCTTTTAATTCTGATAATTTTATTATTCCAGTCTAGATGATATGATTTTCTAGTTGACCACTTTAGCCTTTTAGGTTAAGATTATTTCAAGGTTTATAACCCCTACCGTTCGAACGGTAT
>JAFXRA010000189.1 GCA_017526725.1 Candidatus Rifleibacteriota bacterium | reverse complement strand
TTATCTGAATTGTGACTGCTTGCGATAACTTGTAAACCTAATCCGACAGCTATAGAATCTCCACGGTTTATGGCAAGTGAATTAATTTGCTTTGAATCATATATATTAGAATTACTTATAGCTGAAGTAGTTTGATTGTTAAGTAAGTTTAAAGCAACAGAACCATCTACACCAACTGTAGTTCCTGTTCCATTACCACCCTGAGCAATTAAGCCTGCAGCTCCAGCGAAAGATAAATGATGGGCTGAATTAATTGCAGATACATCAAGTCTACTGTTAGATTTGTTTTTAAGTAGGAAATTAGCTTTATTAATATCAACCTTAGTAGTATTTGTTATTTTATTAACCCCAACACTACCATTTACTGACAAACTAAGACTATTTACATTATCTTGTCCTTGAGCCTGCTGATCATTCTGCTGTTGTTGCTGTTGATTTGGAATATTCTGATTCTGGTTATTTACACCTAAAATCTTACCAGCCAACTTGAATTTTAAATAATCAAAACCAGTATTAAGAGTGGAACCATCAGCAAAGTCATTAAACATTGTTGCTTTATTGCTTATCTTGTTATAGGTAGATCTATCATCAATACCTACAGAACCTGCAACACCAATAGTATTGATAGTTCCAGTAGTTTTAGCAACTGCTTCAATAATATCAGCACTTATGGTTGCAACGTTGTAACTTATTTCTGAATCTTTTGGGTCTGTAGTTCTTAATCCCAGTTCTTTTCTTGTTTTTTGCCAATATAAGTCATTGTCATCATAAATAATTTTGGCTTCTTTTGTAAGAGAAGTTACGGCAACCCCTACCCCAACGCCTACTTTATCAGTAAGCATTATAGACCCTACAGTATTAGTGGCAGAAGTATTGTTATAGGCATATAATTTCAGAGTATCAGCCGCAAGATTAACTGAATTGTCAATTAAAACATTTGCCTTGCTGTCACCAGTAATTACTGAAGCCATTATATTAAAACCCTTAGAAGCTGATGAAGCACCAACAATTATATCTATAGGCTTAAATTTATTATCAGAAGTTATAGAAAGCTTTTCTGTATTTTCACTACCAATCTTAGCACTGTCAGCAATCAAGAGTTCTGAAACAGAATCATTTGTATGGATTATAGCAGAGCCGCCAATGCTGACAGCTTCATCACCACCGATATTCTGAGCAATTAAAGGAACCCCGCCAGCCATAGCGGTATTTGTTATATCTGTTTTAGAATTTAATGAAATATTTCTGTCATCACCATCACCCTGTGAGTTAATGACAGTGTTTTTACCAATAAATAAATTGCTTTTAGCTTTGTTAGAACCGACAAAGACAGATCCAGCAAAATCAAGCTTTGTATCACCTTCTGAACTGTTGACATAACTACTTACTGTATAATTCAGATAATTAGTGTAATCTTTAAAAGCTAGTGCATTCTCAAGAACTGCCATTAAACGCTTTATCATACTATCTTCGCCGATAGTTTCCTTTAGCAACAAATCTTTTAACTTGAGAACCATAGTCAAGATATTGCTAAAAATGCTACTATTGCTCGTACTCATCTTACTGGCAGCATTAGCTATCTCATCACATATTTCTTTATGCTCATCTTTTGTAAAGAAATCTTTTAGTTTTAAAACGGCCTTTTTAACTGCATCGATGAGAACTTCGACACGTTTATAGGGTTGTTCTACAGAAGAATTAATGGTTACGCTATTTCCAACAAACTGTGTTTTAGCTGAAGTAGTAGAATCATCAAATGTAATTTTAGAATTATAGTCATAGTTACTTACAAATACAGCGAATCCCAAACCGGCTTTTGCTGAAGGATTGTCCTCATCTTCTGTTTCAGGATAATTATAACTAGTAGCATCATATTTAGTATCGTGAATATAGGTTTTTGAATCTAATATCAAATCTCCAGATGTTATAAGTTTTGCACCTGGTTTAACGTTAATTTTAGAATTGTGTACACCACCACCATAAGCAACAGCACCAGTTAGATTAACTATTGGCTTTGGCTTAGGTATTACAGGATCTTTGTCTTCACCAAAAAGCCATGTTAGAGCAGCATTTATTTTGAGTTTTTCCATAAGAGTACCGATAACTTCATCTTTTGCGGCACTAGCTGCATCTTCCCATGCATATGATGATGTAATACCTGCTTCAGCATATAATTCATCTGCTAGAATATTATTAATTGCATTTATAGTAAAAGAATCTTCCTGCTCATCAAGGTTGATATTGGTCTTTTCTATATTAACTATAGAATCGCTGTTAAATAAGGAAATTCCTACCGCAGGAATAACGTATTCTGTTCTATTGCCTTTTGAAGCAGCTTCAACATAATTTTCACTATTAGTTTCAGATACGATTTCAACATCTTTTTTTGTTTCAAAACTAGCATGTTCACCAATAGTCAAAGTAGCTTTATTAGTGTTTTTGCCAATTGCTAATGAAATTTGAGTGGGAGCAATGCTTTTACTTGTTTTTGCTGTTGCGGAAATATCTAATTCGCTGTTAGATTCGGATCTTAGAGAAATAGAGGCTTCTTCTTCATCTAAAGATTCTGCTCTAGAAATAGCCTTGCCATCAAAATTAACTATAGATTCGCTGTCTGATTCAGCATAAACAGATGCACCAGATGGCAAATACCTGCCTAATTTAGATTTTTCTTGAACATTTTTACTTACAGAAACAGCTGTTTTCGTTCCTTGTTGTTGTGAAGCATTAGTTATAGCATCAATTTTTAATGCTAGTTTTGCATCTAAAATAGAACCTTGTTTAACATCAACTTTAGATTTTGTTTTTGAAAACAGAACATCTACATTCACATTAAGCGGAAAAGCCTTAATCGAACCGCCTAATATTGAAAGACCAAAATCTTTAACATTAAGAGTGCTACATGTGTTTTCATTATCAGCAGTTGCTTCAAGGGTAATATTGCCACCTGCTATAGCATTTCCACTAAATGAAATTTCAGATTTAACTATAGATAACTTATTGTTTGAGCCAAAAGTTCTTTCACCTTTTGAATTTATTTTTGATACTGCACCATTAGAAGCATAAGATTGTATGTTAATATCGCCACGGCTTTTTAAAGAACCATCAACTTCAACTTTTGCAAAAGCTTCTGGAGAATAAGAAAACATAGAATAGCTAGTAATTTTCTCTACAAAGGTTGACTGGTTATGAGTGTTGTCTTGTACAGAAACCAGTTCAATTTTGCCCTCTTTTTCTATTATGTCTGAAGCAGTTGGAATAGAAATTCCTTCAACATTAACCAAACTTTTAAAAGTATTTAACTGGTCTTTAGAAAAAGTATTCAACTGAGCATAGTCGCCAATAACCACAGGAGTATTAACAGCTTCGCCAGTTTTCTCATCAGAGCTTGTTCCACCAGCATAAAGTCCAATTCCGTTAATGGTATTGATTCGGCCATAGATTTTAATTTTTCCGAAGGTGTCGATTATAACACCATCGTTTTTGGCTACATTATAATTACCTATTTTTTTGTCTAAGATAAGGTTAACATCATAATCTTTTACATTAGATACAAAGCCTGAATCATTTACGAATCTCTTCATAAAATCCTTGGTAGGAGTCATGGCATAGAAAGCACCAGCATTAATAACCCCACCGCTACCAAGAATGAGACCTTCGGAACTGAGGAAATAAAGATTACCACCAATTTTGGAGTCTTTTACAGCATTGAGTGTACCTTGGATGTCGATTTTGCTATTTACGAAGTTAAGAAGATTATTGGTACCATTAGGGAATTGTAAATTAGCTATTTCATTAGAATGAAGAGTAAATGTTTTAAAAGCATTGAAAGCGTTAACACCTTGAATTTTTGTTGTCGTAATTGTATGAAGTTTTTTTGCATCATCGAAGTTAATTTTAGTTTGATCGCCTAAGGCTGTTATATTACTTTGAGAAGCACCAAAGAGAGGCGAAACAAGCATAGTAAGCCCTGCAGCACTTAATAGTATTTTCTGTAGGGAAGAGGTCAACAGGTTGTGTACACTACCTCGAATTAATTTCTTATTATTCTTTCTTTCATTTTTTCTTTTAGCTACAAACCATCTTCGATAAATGCTTCTACAAAAATTCATGCTGTGACTCCTTTAAATAAACACTTTTTAAGCATTTATTTTTATATATGGTACAAACACTGAATAACATCCCAAATTATAATTATACAATAAATAATGTATATAAGCAAAAAGCATCTCAAAGCTAAGCTGAGAAAGGTTTTGGAATGGAATTTGGTTGGAAGAGTTAGAAGGGTTGGAAGAGTTAGAAGGGTTGGAAGAGTTAGAAGAGTTAGAAGGGTTAGAAGGGTTAGAAGGGTTGGAAGAGTTAGAAGAGTTGGAAGGGTTGGAAGAGTTAGAAGAGTTGGAAGGGTTATAAGGGTTAGAAGGATTAGAAGGATTAAAAGTGTCTCACAGCTAAGCGTATCACTAGAATAAGGTTGAGCAAGCTGCTGTCCGAAAAATAAATATTTTTTCAATACGCTATCGCTAAATAAGAGCAACTCTGGTTAGATCACCACTCAGTCTACGCAAAGCTAACGCTTTGCTCCCCCC
>JAFXRA010000188.1 GCA_017526725.1 Candidatus Rifleibacteriota bacterium | reverse complement strand
TTGAACAGTATAAGCCTAGAGATTATTAACCTAAGGTTTGATAAAAAAACGTCTGATTATATCAGGCGTTTTTTTTATTTAATCAACTTTCATCTCTGTTATCTGTTTTCTGTTGACAGTCCATCAGTAACAGCCAATTGTAGCTTATACTGGTAACAATTAACCGTTAACCGATAACAGAATTAAGTGTTACGCTTCGCTGTGGGACACTTCGTTGTGGGATGGCAACTGACGTTGCCTGTGAGAATTGTTTGAAGGGTTCGAAGAGTTGTCCTAAATACCCCCTTTCGTAAAGGGGGATGTCATTCGTAGAATGACTGGGGGATTTTCTAGAACTTTGCAAAGCATTACAAAGATGAGTCCGAAGACCTAAAACAATACACTAAACTCTTCGCTCTAAGCTCTGAACTCTAAGTTGAGGTCTCGCGTTTGCTGTCCGCTCTCTTGCTCTGTGCTCTCTAAAGAAGTCTACCCATTGTCATGAACGTATAGCTTTCAGGGCTAAAGCCCATACGCTATACTTTTTATGACAAATGTGTAGACTCCTTCATCTCTCAATTTTCAGTTTTCACTTTTCACCCATCACCGACCACAAATCACGCCAAGCTTTGCTTGGCTGTCAATTCCCTGATGGCTTCAATGATTCTAGGCAAATTGGCCGGCTCGTTCTGTTCTGTTTTCACAAAGTCAGGTTTCTGGTCGGGACTGTCTGTTTCAAACAGTATTTTGTCTTCAGGTATAGAGTTAAAAATCTCTATTAGCTTTTTAGGGCTTCTTAAAATTCCAGCCGATAATGATATCTTGCCCCCAACCTTTAAGAATTCTTTTGCCATTTGAGCAGAGCCGCTCCAGGAATGTAAAAGAAACTCTGGTCGTGGATTATATTCTTTTAATATTTCAAAAGCCTTCTGATAGCAGCCTACCAAATGAATAATCAGCGGTTTATTCATCTGTAAAGCAATAACAATCTGTTTTCTGAAAAGTTCTATCTGCTTTTCTATGTTAGAGAAACGCTTATCAAGCCCACATTCACCAATTGCATATATATCTGTTTTTGAATTTTTCAAATTTTGAAACTCTTTTTCAATTAAAGCTTCATTATCTGCATATTCAGGGTAAATACCCCAGTAGATTTTAATTTCAGAAAATTTTCTCAGTTCCTCTAATCTATCAGGAAAACCACATATTCCAGGGACAATAAACTCTGTAACTCCTGCTTTTTTCGCCCTCTCGACAATATTGGAAACGCTGTCATTTATCAGGTCTAAATGCACGTGATTGTCTATCATGATCTTTTCACTCTTCTAATAAATAAGAATGAAGATGGGGTTTCACTGAATTTTTTAAACCCACATCTGATAAGCAATTTCTGCGAAGCTGTATTATCAGTCAGAGTCAATGCTTTAATTTTTTTTACTTCCGCATATTGTTCAGCAAAACGGCAAAGAGTATCAACCGCCTTTGTCATATATCCATTGTGTTCAAATTCTTTGCCTAGAGAATAGCCAATTTCTATGCTCCCTGAATCTTGGTCAGGACAGCCTTTAAAAGACAAAAAACCAATTATTTTATTATCTGTCTCTCTGATTAGAAACCAATAGGTATACCATATCCAGTTGGGTAAAACTTCTGACATTCCGAGAATGAATTGCGACATAATGCTGTCTTTCAGGATTCCTTCAATGGGTTCTGCACAATAAGAACAGTTCAGTTTTTTTTCGAGTTCAGGAAGATTGTTTAGCCAGAGAGAAAGTTCTTCTGAGCTCAGAGGATATAGATATAAGCCGTTTTCGATGTTGATTTTCATGGTTTTTATAATGATAACATAATTGTTAAAGTTGTTGGAAGTGGGACGAGGCTAAAGCCCATATGCTGTACTTTTTATGACAAATGTATAGACTTTTCTTATCTCTCAATTTTGTTGTTTGTTGTCAGTAACAGCAATTACTATTTATACTGTCAACAGTTAACCGACAACAGGTAACAAATTCTCAATTCTCAATTTCTCTCTTCGCTCTGTGCTCTGTTGCTCTCTGCTCTAAGAGGCTTCAGCCTCGACTGCTCTAAACTCTAAAAAATGTGGTCTTGCTCTTAATGCGCAAATGAAGTAATATGTTAAGAAATATTCCTTATTAGTTAGAGGGTTTCTATGTCTAAAAAAGGTCTCTTGCTTACGACCTTGCTTGCTGGTAGTCTTTTGGCTTTTTCAGGAGTTTCTTATGCCTCAAAGACTACAGACCTTATGTCTGACGCTTTAAAACAGCGTTCAATAGGCAATATTTCAGGAGCAATAAAAGGTTTTAAACAAGCTGTTGATTCTGCCCCGACTCTTCTGCAGAGAAATCTGGCTCTCTTTATGCTGGGTGACTGTCAGATGGAAATCAGCAATTATTCCGAAGCAGTTACAACTTTTTCTGAACTTTCTAAAAAAGCTACTACTCCAGACGAAAGGGCTGAAGCTCTGTATAAGCTTATGGAAGCCAATTCAAATCTTGGAAATTCAGATAAAGTCAGTGAAGCCTATTCTGAATTAAAAAGAAAATATCCTAAAAGTGCTTATCGTGAAATTGGCGACGCTTTTATGAAGGCAGAAAATATTATGGAATCGGAATATACTGGTCCGATTGATATTGAAGAGCCCAAGGTTTCTGTAGAAAAACTTGTTAAAGAAAATAAGAGCCCTGCTAAGCCAGAAACCAAGATAGCTAAGGCAGAAAAAAAACCTGTTAAGCCTGCTGAAAAGAAGGCTAAGGCAGAAACCAAAACAGTTCAGACTGCTGCTAAACCAGTTCCGGCAAAATCAACGACAACCGGTGGCAAGAAACTTGATAACAGAACAACAGCTATTCTTGAAGAAATCTTGCATGTCGAACCTGTTTCTGAATCAGAAAGAGATGATTTGGTAAGCAAGATACTTTCATATCAGGATAAACTCAAAGATGGCGAAAAAGGGCCAGGCAAAGATAAAATTATGTTTAGTCTTGCCGAAGCAACTTTTAAATTTGGGGAACTGTTGGAATCCTGTAAGACATATGACAAGATTTTAAGTTTGTATCCGGCTTCACCACTGGTCGAAGACGCATATTATCAGTCTATAAGACTGAGAGCTATTCTCGGAGTTCATCAAGCAGTTGTAGAATGGTCGAGAGCTTTCAATATTACTTTCCCGGAATCTAAGTATAAGCAGAAAATAGCTGCCTTAGTCAGTTATTCGCAGGCAGGCGGCAAAGTTCAATTGGCAAAAAATTCTTCTGCTTCTTCCAAGGGTTCTAAAAACTCTAGTAAACAGGCTTCAGGGAAATCCTCATCTTCATCAGGCGGAGTAAGTGCTGCAAATGCTGACTTAA
Source organism: Candidatus Rifleibacteriota bacterium (assembly GCA_017526725.1). Next base: position 5,085 of record JAFXRA010000188.1, on the reverse strand, counting down.
AAGCTTCTTCTTTATATCAGAATGCTGTTAAAAAGATGAATGATGGAAAGTATTCTTCAGCCTTAGATGATTTGAAAGTTCTTACGTCTAAATTTTCTGATTCATCTCAACTCTGGTGGGATACTACTTTGGTTTATGTTCAGTTGGAAGAGTTCAAACAGGCTGACAAGAGCATACGCAAAATGCTGCTTTTAGACCCTGAAAACTCTGATGCAAAGTCTTTGTTAGGCTATATTCAATATAGGCTGGAAAACTACGATGAAGCTGCAAGTGCCTATGAACAGGCCGGTGAAAGCGAAGGGGAAGGTGTATCCTTCTTTGACACTAAAACAGCTTCGGAACGTATGAAAAAATCTGCTTCTCGTTAGTGTTCGATAATCTTTCTAAAAAATGCTTTAAAAGGAGAAAAGTATGTTAGAAAAAACTGAATCCTTGATTAAATCTGCTGAATCAAAAAAAGCCGCCAATGAATGGGGCCTTGCCAGGGCAGATTATTTAGAAGCTTATGAATTGTTGAAACAAGCTGATAAATCTGATACAAAAATCCAGAAGTATTTAAAAGATGTTGAACAGGGGTTGACTGCTGTTGATAACGAACTTGCAAAACTTCAGTTTCAAAAAGGGAAAGCCGCTGTTGAAAATAGTCTTTGGAAGATAGCTATAGACTGCTTAGAAGAAGCAACTCGTCTGGCAAATATTGAAGACGTAGGTTTTCTTGAAGAAATTAAAGTCTGGCTTGATAAAGCAAGAGTAGGCGAAAGAGATGCCGAAGTCAGAGCGAATGCTGAACCCTTTATTTCCAGAGGTGATGATTTTAAGCGCAATGGAAACTATGGTGAAGCTGTTTTGGAATATCAGTCAGCAGCAAAAGTTGTTGAGAATATGCCCGAAAATCATCCATACTATATTCATATAAACAATATGCTTTTAGAATGCCGCAGACATATTGCCAGACCATATTTAAAGAAGGCATATAGAGCTGTTCATGCAAAACATTTTATAAAAGCCACTTCTTTGCTTAAACGGGCTATATTTATTATTGACAGCAAAGACAATATTTATCATGATTTTATAGCTAAAATACTGGAAAAGGCAGAATCAAATCTATCTGAAAAAGAATTAAGCGATTCAGAAGACAATGAATCTCAGGAACTTTGGGAAAAGACAATTAAAGATTATGAAGAAGCTTTGAACCTCTATTCTTCTTATACTGTTACAGATCCTTTTGCTCCTGCTTATACTGGTGTTAATATTTATGAAGACAAGTTCGCAGAATCAAGAAGACGCTTGGGCAGACTCTATAAAATGCGCGCTGACCGTCTGAAAAATAATGGGAAAGTTGAAAAAGCTATTCATAATTATAAAGAAGCTATAAAACTGCTTCCCAAAACCGATAAGCTTTTTTATGAAGCTTTCAGTGAAATGAAAAAACTAAGGGTTCAGGTAACAGTTCCTGAAAATAAGTAATAATGAGTTCTAATAATACAGAAGATATTTTTAATTCCAATGAGTTGATTAAACTAGCGAAGAAACCGGCTTTTCTAGTTCCTTTGTGGGAATTCTTTCTAGCGGTTATAATTGCTGTTGTTTTCTCTCTGCTTTATTTTTACGGCTTTTTTAATACGGTTGAAAATGCTTCAATAGATTATCGCTTTAAACAGCGAGGCAAATTAGCAAGCAGCAAAGACATCGTTTTAATAAGTATTACAGATGAATGTATTGAAAAGCTTGGAACCTGGCCCTGGCCGAGAGCAACTCATGGAAAACTTCTGGATATACTTAAAAAAGCTGGAGCAAAACTGGCTGCTTTCGATATTATGTTCACTGAAGAATCTTTGGCTGGGCATGATGACGATGTTCAGTTTTCTAAAGCTATAGCCAATTTTGGGAAAGTTGTTCTTCCTCAGGTTGTTACTAAGAAAACGGTTTTAGACCCGGAAACCTTTGAAGAAAAAGAGATTATTTCTCCTGACAGACCCTGTAAAACTTTGCTGGAAGCTAAGCCTTATGAAGGTTTTATAGACCTTGAATATAAACAGCTTAACCCAGACGGCGTAATCAGAAAGCTTTTGTTGACTAAGCCGGCTGGTGATTATTATAGCTATATATTTGGCTTGTCTGCTGCTGGAGCATATTTGGGAGTTAATCCTGAAGAAGTCAGCAACGGCATGAAAATAGCTGACAGAGTGTTACCTTATTACAACTGTTACGAACCTGAAGCCGGCCATATGATTAAATCATATCTTATAAACTATTCAGGGGCTTATTCTGATTTTGATGAAATCAGTTATTCAGATGTAATTAACGAAAAGTTCCCCAAAAATTATTTCAGCAACAGACTTGTTTTGATAGGAACAAAAGCCAACGGAATTTCTGAAGACGTTAAGTTCTGTCCTTATGGAGCTTTATCTGGGGTAGAAATTCACGCTAATCTCCTTCATAACATTCTTAACAGAAGATTTTTGCAGCGTTCTTCAGTAACCAATACAATTCTACTGATTTTTGTATTTGCATTGGGCTGTGCTTATTTATTATGGAAAAACAGAGATTTTACAGGCAATTTTATTTGTTTGTGCTCTGCTCTTGCCTGGGCTGCTTTAGCCTTAATTCTTTTCAATATTGATGTTATATTAGAAATCACTCCGATAGTCTTTATGGTGCCTGTTCAATGGGCATTGACAAGACTTATTCAACAGTTTGTCAGTTTAACAGAAAAGAATTACGAATTGGCAAAGCGTGTCAGAGAGTTGGCTATAATTAACGAAGTTACTAAAACAGTCAGCTTTATGGGTGATTTAGGTAAGACTCTTGATGCTATTTTGAGTCGAGGAGTTCAGGCTTTGTATGCTGAAAGAGGTTCTTTGTTTATGCTGGATGACAGATATGAAGAACTTTTTGAACAGTCTGTCGTTTATGGTGTTGAAGGCAAGCCTGTATTTAGTGAGGCTTTGATAGAATCATTCAAGAGCGGCAAAGGTATTGCCGGTGAAGTATTCAATACAGGTAAAGCGAAACTTATTACAAATATCAGAAAAGAAAAGTCTTTTAAAGAAAAAGAAGGCGAAGTAAACACTATTAAATCAATGATTTGTGTTCCTCTAATGATTAGAGAAACCACGGTCGGAGTAATGAATATAGTTAATAAACAGTCAGGCCGATTTAATAATGATGATTTGCAGATTGCTCTTACTATGGCTAATCAGGCTGCAGTAGTTATTGAAAAAGCTAGACTTTACAATTTGGCTACAGTAGACGGTTTGACAGGTTTGGTTGTCAGAAGACATTTTCAGTCTAAGATGGAAGAAGAATTCAGACGTGCCAGACGTTACAATAAGCCTTTGTCTTACCTGATGACAGATATTGACCATTTCAAGAAATTCAACGATACTTACGGCCATCAGACCGGTGACGCTGTTTTAAGGGAAGTTGCAAAGATTGTTCGCAAATCGGTTCGTGATACTGATATTGCTGCTCGTTACGGTGGTGAAGAATTCTGTGTTATTTTGCCTGAAACAGAACCAGAAGGTGCTGTTCAGTTTGCTGAACGCTTAAGACAGAGCGTTGAAGCCGCAACATTTATTGGAGCTCAGGGTGAAGAATTAAAAGTTACAATAAGTATAGGCGTTTCTTCAATACCTTATACTAACCCTGAAACTGCTGATGATATGATAAAACTTGCAGACGATTCTTTATACGTCTGTAAGAAAAATGGCCGCAACCGCGTTGAACTTGCTCAGCCTGGTGTGGTCGTCGATACTTCAGTGCCTATTCCTAGAACCTGACAAAAAAAGTGGGACGCTGCGCTGTGAGACAGCTTCGCTTGTGAGACGATTGCTGTCGCAATCTGTGAGAGTTGTTCGAATAGTTCTAGGTTCGAATTGTTCGAATTGTTAGAAGAGTTAGAAGAGTTAGAAGTGTTGTCTGTCCGCTCAGCGCTCTGCTGCTCTCTACATAAGCCTACCCATTGTCATAAACGTATAGCTTTCAGGGCTAAAGCCCATACGCTATACTTTTTATGACAAATGTGTAGACTTAAAGAACCATTTGAACTTGAACTCTTCGAACCCTTCTAACCCTTATAACCCTTATAACAATTCTCACAGGCGACATATGTCGCCGTCCCACAAGTTGCGAAGCAACTGTCTCACCATCCACAAAGCCGCAGGCTTTCATCTCTTCAATCTTATATCTTATATCTTAATGTCTTATCCTCCCTTGCGGGGTTAGTTGTTATATGTTAGACTTAGAATTGAGAAAGTGTTGTACACAAACTAGATGAATGTGTTAGGGATGTAAAATGTCCAGATTAGTTTTTAAATCTGTTAATTATAATAAAACATTATTATTCACAAAAGATGCTCCCCCACGTTTATCCTGTAAGGAAATGGTGGGGGAGCTGTCGAGCATTAGCGAGACTGAGGGGGCTGATTGCAGAGCAATCAGAGGCGTGGCAATCCTGAAATTTATTAAATTCATTACGTTTTATTTGCTTGTTGCTGTTTTTTCGTTGTTGGCTCCTAAAGCTTTTGCTCTTCAGCAACTGACTAATCCTGATTTTACTAATGGAATCACCGGCTGGACTCCCACCACTAGAATTAATGGGGCTAATGACTATAACACAACAATTACAACTCAAAACAATAATCTGAGAATTTATTATACTTCTAACTCTAATACAAACCGTTATTATGACGGTTTGGTTACTCAGCATTTTAAAACTCCTTCAGATGCAATTAATGTAAGATTTGACTGGGGTGACTGGTCGGTTTCAGGAGGTAATAACGGCTATAACTATTGGTTAGGTTATTCTACTGTAGAAGAAGGTATCGCAAGTCCTAACTATTTAGACAGACGTCAAGCTAATGGAAATTATACTGGAAGTACTTCTACGATAACAAACTTAACAGCAGATACTGATTATTATGCAAAAATATATATATATGCTCGTACTAGAAGAGCTACCCTTTCAGGGCTTTTCGACAGTTTATCTGTTAATTTTTCTCCATCAGGTCTTGCCGGAGAAGCAAATGCTAATGGCATATCCTTAAGCTGGAATACCAGCACAAGCAGTGCTGTAACTCTAAG
>JAFXRA010000016.1 GCA_017526725.1 Candidatus Rifleibacteriota bacterium | reverse complement strand
TTTATGTAATGATATAATATCTGTCATTACTGTTAGATAATGATTGAGCATATCAATAAGCTGGGTCGGATCTAAAAACTCACTAATCTGAGTAAATCCTCTCAGATCACTCATCATTACAGTAATGTGTCTTTTCTTTCCGCCTATCTGCAAACCACCTGGTGTTTCTAGCAGTTCTTTGACTATTTCATCAGATAAGAAACGTCCAAAAGTTGCACTTAGAAGTTTGTTGCGAAGTTCTAACTGAGAATTTAACTTCTTTATACGTTCCATTGCTCTAACAGCATCTCGAAGTTCTGTTAATTCGGTAATATCATTTAAAACAACGACTATTCCAACTTTTTGACCATTGTTATGTAGAAATGATGTAGTAATACTTAATTCTTTAAAACTATTCCCATTAAAATACGAAACAATATTTTTATGAGATGTGGTTTTATCATAAATTGCATCTACAATTGCCTGGTTAAACTGGTCATTTTCTTCATACAGGAAGAAAGATCTAGCAAATTTTTTCCCAATCAAATCATTGGATTTTCTATCAAGAATTACTTCAGCAGCCGAATTTAGATGAGTAATGATTCCATCAAAACCAATAACCATCAAACCTTCAGACATGTCTGAAACAATTGTTTGATATATATAATTTGTTTGGTCAGTCATTTAATAGAGGTCTCAGATTTTATAATCCTAATGAAGAATAATCTTTTTTATAGGTTACTTCTACTGGTTTTCTAGCCTTCTTCCAGACAATTTCTCCAGTTGTAATACAATTTGTAATCGGACAAACATTCAAACAAAGATGACAGCCAACACATTTATCTTTAATTAATTCAGGTTTTCTGTCATTTTCATTCCAGTTCAAAGCCTGATGACCGCCATCATAGCATGAAATATAGCATCTGCCACAGCCTATGCATTTTTTATTATCAAATTTGGGAAGAAGCATGAAATCTCTGTTGAGGTTTTCGGCAGGAATAATATTACCAAGAGCTTTGCCTACAAAATCATCAATTTTGTTATATCCTCTTTCAGCCATATAATGCATTAGACCGTTCTTCATATCTTCTACAATTCTATAACCATACTGCATTACAGAAGTAGTTACCTGAAGATTTCTACAGCCTAATACTAAATATTCTGCAGCATCTCTCCATGTTTCTATACCACCGATACCAGAAAGTTCCAGCCCTTCAATTCCTTGAAGCAACTGTGCACAGAATCTTAAAGCTATAGGCTTAATTGCAGCTCCAGAATAGCCTGAAATGGAAGATTTTCCATTTACAACCGGCATACAAGTCATATTTTCAAAATCAATATTAGTAATTGATTTGATGGTGTTTATAGCAGAAACGCTTCTAGCACCACCTTCAATGGCTTTCTTGGCTAAAGAAACCATTTCAGTGCAGTTTGGTGTCATTTTTGCTATGAATGGAATTTTTGTAACTGATGCTACTGCCTGGCTGTAATTAAAAAGCAATTCAGGATTAGTTCCTACATCTGAACCCATAGCATGAGTAGCCATTTGTGGGCAAGAGAAGTTACCTTCTATTAATTTAGCACCGCATTGTTCTGCCATAGTAGCAAGTTTTTTCCATTCTTCTACAGAAGAACCCATAATTGAAGCTACAGTTATATGTTCAGGAAAATCATGATTCAGTTTTGCCATTGCTTCGAAGTTTTCTTCCGGAGTATGCTGAGAAACCTGTTCCATGTTTTTAAAGCCAATCCAGGGAGTGCCTTCTTTATTTACATTGTCGAATCTTGGAGAGCATTCATCCATGGCATAAGGACCAACAGTTTTAAAGAAACAGCCAGCCCAGCCTTCTTTATAAGCTTTTGCAACCATTTCATAGTTTGCGCAAACAGGAGAAGAAGAAAGGAAAAATGGATTTAGGCAGTCAACACCGAGGTATTTTATTGATAAGTCTTTTTTAATAGTCATAATTATTTCCCTTCTTCAAGATATTTAATAATAGCATTAGCAGCTTCTTTACCTGCTTTTACTGCTTCAACAACAGTTTTAGCACCATGAACAGCATCTCCACCAGCAAAGTATTTGCCGTTTAATTTAGAATCATTAGCTTTAATTAAGCCCTTTTCGTTAATGTTTTCTTCATTAACAAAGCCAGATTCTTTAATTTCAGAAGTCTGACCAGTTGCAAAAACAACTATATCTGCTGAAACAATCATTTTATCTGCTTTATTTCTAAAGCCTTCAAATTCAACTCTTTCGACTTTTCCATTACCTTTAACTGCAGCTGGTGCCATGTTGGTAGTAACACTTATACCTCGTTCAAAAGCATGTATAAATTCTCTCATTGAGCCAGGGGCTTCTTCGATGGTTCTGCGATAAACTATTCTTACATCCTTTGCACCATGTATATTTGCAGTAACAGCACAATCTATAGCAACATCTCCGCCGCCGATAACTACTACATTTTTATCTTTTACAAAATAAGAATTAGACTTTCTGAATTCTTTTAAAAACTTAACTGCTGAATAAGAGCCCTGAAGGTTAATTCCTTCAATATCAGGAAGATTGTCACCCCAAAGACCTGTTCCTATAAATACAGCGTCAAAAACATCTAAATCATTCTTTTCAGCTTTTTTATTGAAAACGAATTTAACACCAAGATTTTTGATTTGTTCTATATCGTATTCAACAACATCAGCAGGCAGTCTGACTGGAGCAATACCATAAGACAACATACCGCCCGCTTTGGTTTCTTTTTCATATATGGTTACGTCATAACCTGCTCTAGCTAATTGAGCAGCAACAGTTAATGAAGCTGGGCCAGAACCGACACAGGCTACCTTTTTATTTTTCTTTTGAGAAGAAGCTTCAAGAATTTTCATTCCGTAAGCTTTTTCCTGCTGAACAGCAAATTGCTGCAACAAACCAATTCTAATAGGTTTTTCAATTTTAGTAGCACTACAGGCTTTTTCACAAAAATTATCATAAGGGCAAACTCTTGCACAGACACCGCCTAATGGGTTATTTTCACGAATAGTTTCAGCAGCTCCTTTAACATTTCTAAATCTGATTGAACGTATAAACTTAGCCGGGTCAGTTCCTGCAGGACAACTCTGACTGCAAGGTGCATCATGACAGAGTAAACATCTAGAGGCTTCTTCCATAGCTATTTTGGGGCTGATATATTCAAATCCTTCTACATCGTTAAATGTCTGTTTTAATGTTTTGCTCATTAATTACTC
>JAFXRA010000015.1 GCA_017526725.1 Candidatus Rifleibacteriota bacterium | reverse complement strand
TACTTTTTATGACGAATGTGTAGCCTTCTAGAACCATTTGAACCTTGAACTCTTAGAACAATTCAGTCGGACAGTTACTTGCTCTGTGCAGTCTACCCATTGTCATCAACGTATAGCTTTCAGGGCTAAAGTCCATACGCTATACTTTTTATGACGAATGGGTAGACTTCTTTCATTTTTTATCTCTGCTCTCTTTTTTGAGGTTTCTCGTCTGCTGTCCGCTATTGTTTACTATTCATTAATCATCATGGTCGTCATGGTCTTCGTCATCATGGTCGTCGTGCTCATCATGCTCATCTTCATCGTCATGATGATGGTGATGACCTTCTTCAGCGGTATCTGTTCCATCAGCGTAAGCGTGACCATCAGGATATACTGTGTAATCTGTCTTAGAATTGCACCCGAATAAGAAAGTTGAGTAGCAGATGGCTACCAGTATTATTAATGCTTTTGTATATTTGTTATTTTTCATTGTTTTCTACCTTTTGTTTAAGTTTTTAAGAGATGAGAGGTAAGAGGCAAGAGGTAAGAGGTAAGAGAATTGTTGGCTTAGTAAGCTATCTATTTATTGCTAATTATCGCTAGTTTGAGAACTAAACAATCCTCTTATCTCTCTCACTCTAATCTCTTATCTCTAGAAGTTAGACAGATGGGGCTTATGAGGTCCTATACCCCAAATAAATTGCAGCCATATTTCATTGTTATGTCTGCCTTTGAATGGGTCATCAATTTGTCTGAATTGTAGCTGTAATCTATCGTTTTCTGTAAGCCACCATCCTGCAAATATAGATTTAGCCTTTGTAGCCTTAGTATTATCAGTTGGTTTTTCTGAATAGTCATATTCCAAACCGATATGCCAGTTATAATCTCGTTTGAATTTATAAATAGCAGCGGCGTAGTAACCGTAAGCGTCTAAATCAGCGCCAATAGGCATTTCCCTAATAGATTTGACATATTCGCCCAAAAGAGTGATTTTGTCGAACTGGTTGATTCTGTGTCTATAAACGAGGTCAGCAGAATAAACTTTAGCTTTGAAATCGCCTCTGTCATCATAAGCACCTTGGTTATAGTTGAAGTCGGCTTGTAAATCATCTCGCTGGTCATTGAAAAATACGTTATAAGTGAGTTTCCCACCAATAACTTTGGTCTGACCATCGTTAAACATTGTAGTATTGTTGCCGTTAAATACATTAAAAGCAGCTCTAGCATAGGTATCATCATTGATATAAAAGTTTTTACCTAAGATTATACCGTCATCAACATAGCCATGTTCGCCCCCATAGAAATACTGGTTTGGAAATGGCATACAAACAAATGGCCAATCATGAGAATGCAATGGATTTATATACCCAGTGTTAGCCAGCATTCGACCAACTCTTAAGTCAAGTTCCATCGGCAATGAATTGTTGATGTCAGCATAAGCTTCTTCAACATGAACTTCATCATCATGAAATCCAAGTGTGACTGTACCTTTTGTGTAAGGACTGACAGCTTTTGTAAAATTAAGTTCTGTTCCGTCAAGTTTTAACGTGTTACGTCTAGTATCTCTTTTATCACGAGTTCCCATATACCTAAACATAACAGCAGCACTAATATCTGGGTTCTGATTCTGATAAGCAGGTGCTTGAACAGGTTGAGCAGTTTTCTTTTCCTGCTGTTTCAAGCGTTCTTCAGCTTCTTCCAGCTTTTTCTGCATAGCTTCAAGATTTTGAGAAAGTACTTTTATACTTTCTTTCATCTTCTGAATTTCTTCAAGTGTGTTATCGTTATTTGATGAGTTCTTTGCTTCTTCATTTGCTAAGAGCATCGAGCTGAATAAGCATAGTAACAGAGTAAATAAAATTTTTTTCATAGTTAATCCTTTTTACGTTAATAGAAAGGGTATAGGGTGGGGGAGTAGAGTCTAAAAAGAATTTGTTGTTGATAACTACCGATAGAGAAATATAGCAACAAGATCTTTTTAGAGAGCTTAGAGATTAGAGAAAAGAGATAAGAGGATTGTTTTAGCTTATGAGAATTTGTAGTAATTATAATTTTTACAATTAAATATAATTATATTTTACAAACCTTTATGGATAGCAATTATTCTTAATAGAACTTAAATAAAACTATCGCTGAAATTCAGACAAAATAATTTATATTCTCTAAGCTCTATTCTCTATAGAAATTTAAGCTTTTCCAACTCCTATACGAGCAATAGTTAAAAATGTAGATTAAATTATGCTGTAAAGGAGGGTGGGGAACGTAAAAAGAATTTTAAAAAAGTGAAAGAAGAAAAACCTGATTTGGTTATATTAACAGGTTTTTCGTTTGTTTCTATGAGTATTGTTTTGCATACTAATGGTTCAGTGAAATATAAGCCATTAAAATATGAAAGATTACAAACAGGACAATTATCAGAACTATGACTTTCTTTTTGGTGATTTTTCTCGTCGGAATCATTTGATGAAGCCGTTTGATGTGCATCATCTGTTTTATTTATTAAACTGCTGAAAACAGGAAAGTCTGTTTTTTCTGAACAGTGGAAATCATGAGGTAAAGAAAAAGCAAAAACATAAATAAAAAGAGATATAACAGTTAAAATAGCTGAAATATTCAAAAAATATTTTCGTTTATTTATGTTTCTAAGAAGACTCATAATAAAAATCTAATATTATAAATATATAAAATTAGTCAAGAAAAAAAACATATCTCAATAAAAATACTTAAAATAAAAAACCGCTTGGTATTTAACCAAGCGGTTTTTGTGGTTTACTGTCTTTTGGGCACTGATACGCCAGTGACTTTACAATCTTCTCTTGTTACAATATCGAATTCTGCACCAACTGGAATTTCTATTTCTCCGCCTTTAACAAAGGCACCGCCAGCAAGACCAATCGGACCTAATACTACAAAACCAAGAGCTGATGCACCGGCAGCCATACCGATTTTCTTCTTATCGTATTTTTCTCCGGCATCATCAATTGAAACCTTTACTAAGGTTGAATCCATTGTTTCCAGATTTGATAGATCCAGATTTATGTAACCAGTTCTTCCAAAACGGCCGCTTCTTCTGACGCTTTTAACAGTTGGGCTTACAATTCCGCCTTTGGTCATTACAAGAATTGAATCGTTGATGAATACGTCGTCAGCAATAACCATGGGAACTAAGTCACCTTTTTTAGCTGTTTTGCTGGAAAGTTTCTTTTTAAGTTTTACTTTAAGTTTTGTTCCAGCAGGGATAGTTACTCTATGGGTTGAAATAAGGCCATTTTCGATAATTACATGAACCTGCTGTTCCAGTCTGAAAGCCATGGCTTCATTTGATGGAATGCCAGTAATATATTTATCTATTTTTGCCAGTCTTTCTTCTAAGGTTCCTTCAATAGTAGAGTTAAAAAGCTTCCATTCCAAATAGCTTAATTTCATGTCTAAGGAAGGATTCTGGTTAGAGCCTACAAAGATGAAGTCATGAAGATATTTTGATTTTTCTGAATCAGATTGACCGGTAGTTCTGCCGAATAAATCTTCTTCTATCTGTTTTAATCTATTGTTATTTGAGGCATCTTGTTCGGCGCCGTAAATATATCTTTCCATTCTGCTGATTCTTTTGCTTACTTCCTGGTCTACAGGCTCAGCTTTGAGCAATGAGCAAAAACAAGCAGCTAACAAGATTGCTACAATAAAGTATCTTCGTTTCATCTTTGACTCCATTATTTGTTTTTATTTTTTTCTGATTTTTCACTTACTTCTGTCTTTTGCATTGCACCCGTTTTTATCTTCTTGTCTGGGTTATAGACAATCATTATTTCTCTTTGTTTTTTAGGAGTGCGAATTATATCATTACAAAAGTGTTTAAATTCATTTAAATCTTCTTTTTTTACTATGATATCACTTTTATGAAGTTCATGCATAGTGCTAGAAAGAGTAAAAACTTCTTTTTCTTCTAAGTTAGCTCTTGCATCAATCATATTTGTGCAAAACATTACTACTGGTCTGCTGAAACGTTCTGCCTGCGGAATCATGGTTTCTTGAAAAAGAAGAGCACCCTGTTCATCGAAAAATCTAGGGAATAATGCAGGAATAAAATCGTATTTTCTAGCGTCTATGACTATTCTTTTATAGGGAGATGGAGCCAGGGTTTCATCAACGTCTATTTTTGCGCTCCAGGAAGCAAGAAAACCTGTTGGCTGCATTGGCTGTGGTCTTAGTGCTGCAAGATAAAAAGCTGAACGCAAACTAAGTTTACCGCTGATGGGAATTTCAAGTTTGCATCTTACTAGACCTGAAACATCTTTTTGGTAAAAGGTTTTTGGGGCTGCCATGAGAACCATGCCCAGACGTTCTTTTAATGCTTTATTGGTGTGCAGTATATGTTTGACTTCTTTCCCATCCATTATAGTAAGGGAAAGAATCTGTTCGTAAGCATGGTGCATGGCATCCATCCATGCTCGCCCTCTTTCGGCTTCATAAGAGCCTTCTTCCCAAGGGGTTCCGCCTAGACCAAATACTTCCAGCTTTTGACTTAGAAATACTTTATGGTTTGTTGAGTTTTCAGCTAGAAGTATCTGGGTTTGAAATAAGCAGAGTATTAAAAGCAGTAGCTTGGTTGAAAACTTCATTGTCTTTCTCCAGCCAGCTTTTATCAATCAAATGTCATATGAGCGCCAACATAGTGTTCTCTTATGATATCACCGTCGTAGTAAGAATAATCAACTCTGACATTTGGAAGAACGTTCATGCCGAAGCCTAATGTAAGAGTGCCGTTAAGGCTACCCATACGCATGGTCAGGTCATTTTCTACAAATTTCTTTTCAACGCCAACACGGTATTGTCTTTCGTTTGCGTCGCAGGAATCTGTCAGGTTAATTCCGTCTACAGCAATAACTGTTCCTCTAGCAACTTCGTAAGCAGCACCAATATTGAAGCTTACTCCATCTTCTTTAACATTGTTTCCCTTAACATCTTCAAGAAGATTATCTAAGGTCATACCAATAGAAAGCTGATCGTTATAGTGATACATAAGACCGGCACCTAATGAGAGAGAATCACGGTTGGAGTTAATTCCGCCTCTGACGAATCTGTCTACTTCAAGATATCTGATTTTAATACCGCCATAGAGCTGTTCTCTAGCTAACATTCTTCTGGCTATAGGGAATCTGGTTGCGAAAGCTAACTGCAAATCGTTAACTTTTCTATGTACTCCCAAATATTCACCACCAACGATATTGCCAAAACCTTCATAGCGTCTGTCCTGGGTATAAGCGAAACCGTAGCTGTATTTGGGTTTTCTTGGAATAGGTTCTTCAAGAATATTGTGTTCAAGGTAGTCTGTTATTGAGAATCGGCTTTCTTCTTCACCTTCATAGATATGACCGGTAAAAGCAAGACTCTGCCATTCAAAGATATCGCGTTCGTTGACCTTAGCTTGAATCGATGCTTCTCTGCCTTCAATCTGACTTAAACCGGCAGGGTTATAGATAGTGGCTGATTCATCGTTTGATAAACCGATGAAAGCTCCACCCATACCTCTAGAACGGACAGACTGGGCGTTTGCTGTATCATTTGAGAATGCTAGTAACGAGGCCAGCATAAAAACTACGCCTGCTACCTTATTTAATTTTGAACGATTCATTAGCTTTGGCCTCCTTCGGCTCAAAAGTTGGTTATTTTTTATCCTAATCGGCAACATTTGAATAATCTTTAACGATTATTGGAGTTTTTCTTTACGGGAACAAAGCCGCTTGGGATATTGGAGTTATTGGTTCTGTTCTGCTGAACTGGCTGAACATTGTTTTTCTTTAATGGAACAAAGCCGTTTTGAATATTTGTATTGCTGGTCTGAGGGGCAACCGTTGTCTGGTTGACTGGCTGCATGTAAGGAATAGATTGTTGTGGCTGAACTTGTCTTACAACAGGCTGATCTATCGGTGGTTTTCCGACTTCAGCTATAGGCTTTTGCTGCATTGGAGCACGTCTAAGTGCTTCAACGGCAGGACTGATTCTATTCCCATTAGCATAAACAAATGGAACTTCAGCATATCTGATATTATCTTCGTAACTGGCTGCAGTAAAGTTTTTAAGAATCTTATACTGGTTTTCATTGTTTGGAGTAATAATATCTATTGTTGTAGGGTCGCCATAAACGTTGCTTCCACCACCGAAATCATCGTGAGTCGGAAAAGCTTTAACGTCACGATTTAGCAGGCGGTTAGCTGATACTACGTTTTTGTAGCCCATAGAGAAACACTGAAAACCTGATTTTTCAGAAATTCTGGGAAGTTTTTTCCTAGATATCTTCACAATTACTTTATCGCCTTGTAATTCTACATAGTCAGGAATAATTATATCGTCTATTCTGTTTTGGAACTCAAGTTCGTCTGTTTTTTCTCTTAAGATTTCCTCTAAGGCTGAAAAATTCATTGGACTAATTATTATAGCTTTTTCCCAGCCCATTTTATCTGCAAAAAGAACGCTTCTGCCAGGAAGAGCTTCATCGTAGCCTGATTTTTCAATACCATCTATATCAATATAAATATCCCAAAGATTGGCTACAAAACCCTGATCATCGCTTTTCCCTGTATCTTCCCAGGTTTTTATGATATAGTTTCGCATTTGAATTTCAAATACGATTACTTCGCCTTCTTCATATACTCTGAAGTTTTTTATGTCGAAAGTTCCTCTTTTGAGGCGTTTATCCAGGGGATACTGGTAATAACCAGTGCCTTTATCATCGCCAATAGGGTCTTTTATATTTAATAGATCTTTGCTTTCATAGTAATAGTTTAGTTTTTGTTGGGCAGCTGAACAGGAGTTTGGAGATAAAAGAGCTGTAATAGCTATAGATGAAGCTATAAAAGCTTTGAATAGATTGTTTTTTAGTATATTTTTTATCATTTTTGCCTCCTGTTGTTTATATAGGGTATAGGAAGTAGGGAATAGTGGGGTAAGTGTTGGTATTCTAAAGTCTATGCTCTACTCTCTAAGCTCTATTATTTTACTTGAATGATAGAGTAGGCTGAGTCACCAGATTCCTGATAGGGGTCTTTAACCTGATTGTTGCTGGTAATATTGAATGCATATTTATGATAACCAGCGGCTATACCCGTAAATGTTCTTGTATAAACACCGTCACCAGCTGTTTCATCACCATAGGTTCCGTCATCATAAAGCTGCTGAGGCTGCCAATTTGTGAAGTCTCCGACTACTGTTGGATTTTCGCAGGTTGCAAAATCAGATGCGACTAGCATAACTCTGAGTTCGCCGCTTTGCTTAGAAGCAAGAGTAGTTTTTGGAAGTTCAAGAACATTTATTGAAGAGAGATCTACAGGAACAACTTTGATATGATAGGTTTCACTTCTGAATACTAAGTATTCTCTGCCGCTGCCTTCCATAGCGAAGACGTAGCTACCGTCACTATTAAGATTGGTTGTTCTTGAACCTTTTTTGGTTGCAAGTTTAACTTCAGAATAATTTACACCGGTAAGATCGCTGGTAACAGAACCTTTAACCTGTTTAACAGCGGCTTCAGGAATATAGACAGTTGAATTTCTATTGTAAGTGCTTTCGGCATGAGGATCGCTTACAGTATTGCTCTTACCGTCGCTATCTGTCCAGACTATGCTGTATTGCTGATATCCGCTGGTTATATTAGTCATTCTAAGAGTGAATATACCGTCGTTAGCTAGAATGTCACCGTTAACACCGTCATCATTCATTTCTACAGGACCTTGAGCCCAGGTTGGAGAGATTGCTTTAATAGAGAAAGATTTAGCATCTGGAAAATCTATCAGATTTGTCATAAACAAGGCTTCATTAGTTATCTTCTGAGACATTGTAATATTTTCTGGTTTAACTGTTTCTTCAACCTTAGCATCTACCCATACAAATGCTGGATCAAAACCTTCTCCTCTTGCCATAAGAAGGTATTTGCCGGATTCTTTTAATTCTAGATTGTAATAGCCGTAAGAATTTACATAAGCCGCGTTACTGCTGTCACCTGCTACTGTTATTTTTACGCCTGTCGGAACTTGGCCGCTGGGAACTACTACTTTTCCAGAGATGGTTGCTACTGGTTGAGCAATTTTTTCCTGAATGCTGCTGCATCCAGTGGTTGATATAGCAGCTAGAAGCAAGAATAGTGCTAATACAGTCTTTTTCATAGTTAAACCTTAGAAAGTGGATTTTGCCTCGAAGATAAACATCTTCTGTGTGTGGATATCTATATAGTCTCTACCATTATCGGTGCTGGAAATAGCCCATTTCCATTCATCCGGATAATCATAACCAAATTTGAATGTAATTGTTGCATCTTTGCTTATATTGTAAATAAGTTCAGCATATAGATTTTCTCTGTCGAGTGAGTCGGTTAAACCGTCTTTATAATCTATGATTGCGCGAGAATAGAATGCTCTGCCTCTGAACTTATTGGTGAAGTTCTTTTTGAGTTCTGCTAGAATAGCGTTAGCTAAACTAGATTTACCTCTTTCCATGCGGTCTTCATAATCAACGTGCTGAAGGCCTCCAGTAAAACTTGTGGTTGAGGTAAGATTATAAGTTGCTTCACCGATATAATCTGTTCGAGTATTTTCTTTTGGACTTCCGGCCCAGCATACAGAATGTTCTACACTGCCTTTTACAAATACTCTAGGATTAATGTCTGAGTTGATTTCGAAATAACCTACTTTTTCGTTGTAGTCATATGTGTCAACTCCGTCTACGAAAGTATCGTCAGGATCAGATTTAATAAAAATCTTTCCTTTGGTATTAACAGTATCACTGACTTTAAGATTAAGTTCAATAGAATTAGACTTGGAGCCTTCTTCGTTTTCAAAGGCATCTAAGTGTCTTACAAAGTCATATTTTAAAGTTGTATTATCGTTAAAATCAGAAATTAACTGGAAAGTGAATTTCTTACCAGAATGGTTATCTGTTTCCTTAGGGTTGTTGGGGTCGACTTCCCAGGACTTAGACAGATAAGAAGTTTCTATAGAAAGGTTTTTAGCTATAGAAAGCAGTTTATCTCCAAAATCATAGTTTAAAGAAAAACGGTTCAAACGTTCACCTTCGAAGTCGCTGCGACCATAGTTATCTTTGCCGTTAATTCCTAGATTATTCGGATAATCTGAAGTATCTCCACTGTCATAAGCCCAGGCAGGAGCCATCATAGCTCTGAAATTTCTTCCGTAGCTATAATGTTTGTAAGTTCCTGTAAAGCCGCCTTCCTGGAAGCTTAAATCGACTCTGTGACCGCTGTCATCAAGATTCTTTTTAGTTTTATTGTCTGAGGTATCTTCAAGATATGCCTTAGAATGTAAGAATTCTGCAGTACCTGAAATTTTACCGGCTCTTTCGCTGGAAAAACTTAAATCTACTGCACTAACAGCATTTGAGTTTCCCTTGGTTTTGTATTCTGGAATCTTTTCTGCATAAGTAGTTCCAATAGCAAAATTATCTTCTTTGCTAAAACTTTCTGGAAGTTCCCAGACTAAGCGGCCAGTAATCATATCTGTTTCATCAGAAGAGCTATAGTTGGTATCGCTTTTCAAGACTGAACCTTGATAAGAAACACCACCATCGGTTGAACCTGAAACTTCAACACCTTCATAAGGTTTTACAATGTCTGTGTCTTCTGTTAAAAGGTTCATTGGGTCATCAAGACCTGTAGCTGATTCACCTGCGAATACTCTGAATTTCATAGATTTTGCACGGCTAATCATATGAAGTTTATTAGATTTAACAAAGGTATCGCTTCTTATAGATTTAACGTAGTCGTCTACATTATCGAAGGGATTTTGCCCTGAATTGCCGGCATTGTTATAAACAAGTCTATTATAGGTTTTGCCTTGAATATAGCCGTAAAGTTCGTAGAAAGTTTCTACTTTATCGCCAAGAGGTTTGCCTTGGAATCTTAAGTATAACTGCTGATAAAAAGTGACAAGACCAGGATCGGAAAATTCATACCAATCACCGGTTTCATCGCGCTGAACTGTTTTGGGTTTAAGAATATATTGGCCTCTGCCACGGTAGAATCCGGAAACTCTGACTTTTGGAAGCATGTTTTCCAAAGTTTTCATTTTGTTTTCATTATCTACCATTCGGCGTTCAAGAGAGTCTACGCGAACATCCAAAAGGCCTAATTCATCTCTGAATTCTTTGGTTAAGCGGGTAAGAGCTGCACGTTCTTCTTCGCTGGCGGCTTCAATAGTAGCCTTTCTTTCTTCCATACGCTTTAAAATGCGTGCAATAATAAGGGCCACATCGTATCTGGTGGTTACTTTGCGTCCTTTGAATGTGCCATCTGGATAACCTTCCATATAGCCTTGGCTGATAAGAAAATCAACATCAGCATATGCCCAGTGATCTTTGGGAAGATCCTGGAACGTTGTGCCTTGAGCCATTAAAATTGACGGCAGAAGCACTAGACATAGAAGAGCCACCAGAACTCTTCTAAACAGACAAAAACTATTTTTAATACCTGTTTGCCTCATTGTTTTCTTATTTTCCTTAACGTTGGAATACACCAGTAATCTCTATCGGATTATTCCTTAGAAAATATTAGAAAAAAAAACGCTTGCATTTAAGCAAGCGTTTTTTTGTTGTAGTAAATCGTTAATTCTTCATTGAATGAACAGGAGCGGGGATACGACCGCCGCGGCGAACGAATACCGAAGGAGAATGACGCTCAACATCAATAATAGGTCCTTTGCCTAGTAGACCGCCAAAGTCAACGTATTCGCCGGCTTTTTTCCCTGGAACTGGAATTAGACGAGCTGCGGTTGTTTTGTTGTTTATCATACCTATAGCAGCTTCGTCAGCTATAATTCCTGCTATTATGTCTTCTGATGTATCTCCAGGAATAGCAATCATATCTAAGCCCACAGAGCATACGCAGGTCATGGCTTCAAGCTTTTGTATGCAGAGAGAATTATTTTCAACTGCCTTGCACATTCCGCTGTCTTCTGTTAACGGAATAAATGCACCTGACAAGCCGCCAGCATAGGTAGCAGCCATCATTCCTCCTTTTTTAACAGCATCATTAAGCATTGCCAATGCTGCAGTGGTTCCATGACAGCCTGTGCTTTCCAAACCCATCAATTCTAGAATGTCGGATATCGAATCACCTTCTGCCGGAGTTGGAGCAAGCGAAAGGTCGATGATTCCGAAAGGAATACCCATCATTTTTGATGCTTCACGACCAATCAAATCGCCGGTTCTTGTAATTTTAAAGCTGATTTTCTTAATTAAATCAGAAAGTCCGCCCATATCCAAGTCTTTAGAACTTGCTAAAGCGGCTCTAACAACTCCTGGACCAGAAATTCCAACATTCAAAACAGCTTCTGGTTCGCCAGGACCTAAGAAAGAACCGGCAACAAAGGGGTTGTCTTCTACTGCATTACAAAAAACAACTAGTTTTGCACAGCCTAAGCCGTTTTTATCGGCTGTTTTTAATGAAAGGTCTTTGACAATCTGGGCCATTCTCAGAACGCCGTCCATATTGATTCCTGCTTTGGAACTGCCGACGTTAACACTTGAGCAGACTCTTTCTGTTGAAGAGAGAGCTTCAGAAATAGAATCAATAAGAATCTGGTCGCCTTTATTTATACCTTTATGAACTAGGCTTGAAAAACCTGCTATGTAGTCAATTCCAAGTTCTTTAGCAGCTTTATCTAAGGCTTTTGCTATTGGAACAGCAGTAGGCTTTGTAAAAGCGCTTGCTAAAAAGGATACAGGGGTTACAGAAACTCTTTTGTTAACTATAGGAATACCATAGCTTTTTTCGAGTTTTTTTGCTGTAGGAACCAAATCTTTGGCGATGGTTACTACTTTTTCGTAAACTTTTTTCGCACATTTGTTTACATCTGGATCAGCACAACTCATTAAGTTGATTCCGCAGGTAATAGTGCGGATATCGAAGGTTTCTACACCAACAGCACGAATGGTATCAATTACTTCATCTATTGAAAAATACATTTTTTTACACCTTATAATTATTTCTTTATAAAACTTTGGGTTATTTTGGTTACGTCACCCCTCCGGTTACTTCGTAACCACCTCCCCTCAAGTGGAGGCTTTAGGAAATATTCACCTTTCTATTCTATTAATATTTAAGGTTAACTTTTACTATTTAGCTATTTAAATAGACGTAGCAATCTATTTAAATTCTGTGCTGAACTTTGAAAACTTCTTCGTGCTGAATGAAAGTTTTTACTTTCAGCTTTTTAGCTGCTTTCTGCATTCTGTTCTGGAATTCTTCAAAATTGCAATTTGCCGTAGAAAGGTCTGTTATCATCATCAGGGCAAAATAGTCCTGCATTATTTTCTGACTGACATCTTCTATGCTGACGTTTGAATCAGCTATGGCTTTGGTAATACCAGCTAGTATTCCAGGTTTATTTATGCCTAAAACTGTGACTACTACTTGTTCTTTTTGAATGTCTTCTTTCATTTCTTTTCTCTCCTGTGGAGTTGTTTATTTTATGATTTTAACAGAGTTGTCTAAACTCTAACAGTTTTTTATTAACTATTTATAAGCAACTATTTTGTAAATTAAATCTATTTGTCATTATCATAATTACTAAATGAAAAAAAACTAGGATTAGTTGTATTAGCATCGGGGTCAGGATTTTGAGGAGTCATTTTTCTATATCTATTAAGTTTTATTGTTTTTGTACTGGTAGCAATAATACATTCAGCCATTAATTGGGCTGAGTATGAGGCTACAATAATGTCGTTTTCGTCATATTTTATATATTCACCATATGATTTAATTATTACCTTAGTAACATTTGAATTATATGAACTATCGGCACAGGCTATTTTAAATCTGTATGGAGGGTGCTGCTTCTGCTGGTCTTCCTTTCTATCGTCATCAAGATAAGTGGTAAATGTAGCTGCTGATGCTAAGTTTATCCATTGACTCTTGTAATTGTTTTCTGATTTATCAGCTGTGGTAAATGTAACTTTAACAGGATTTGCAGCAAAAACCTTTTTATTTGATTGAATAACAGCCATTGCATAGTTAACACCTGAAAAAGCAGCATCTACTGCACGGTCACTATAATTGACATTATTTTGTATCAAGGATTCTGTTTGAATTGTTTTATGGTAAGACATTGAAACAGACATAAGAAGGCAGAAAACCAGCATAACAATGGTTATGCCTATAGAGCCTCTTTTGTTATAATTCCTCATTCCTCACTCCTAATTCCTAATTATTTTATTGGACTCCTGGGGCTATCAGCACCATACTTTCGCT
>JAFXRA010000187.1 GCA_017526725.1 Candidatus Rifleibacteriota bacterium | reverse complement strand
TGTACACACCGCCCGTCACACCATGGAAGTCTGTAACACCCGAAGCCGGTGAGCTAACGTAAGAGGCAGCTGTCGAAGGTGGGATTGATGACTGGGGTGAAGTCGTAACAAGGTAACCGTTGGAGAACCAGCGGTTGGATCACCTCCTTTCTATGGAGAACATGGTTTTGGAGTAAGACGCAAAGCAATAAGCTATGTGCATCGCAAAACCGGATTCTTCGTCGAGCTTGGAAGAATACTTAAAGTCTTCTTGATCTTCTTCATAAATTTGAAATGAAGCCCTGAAGCGAGTGCCTCAGGGCTTCGTTGTTTTAGTTTGTTTTTTTATAAACAAATTAAGTTTTTTTAAGTATAATATCTATAAGGGTACTGATTTTTAGTTTTGTTTATTGTTTTTTACAATAAATGAGGAGTTTTATTAAAAGAGGTATGTCTATGAATATTTATACGAAAACCGCTTTGATATGTGTTGTTGCAGGATGTTCTTTTATTTCTGCCAATACTCTTTTTGCCGGTCCTTTTGACGATGATGACAACGTTATAAAAACAGATTCATTAAAGGTAAGTTCTGATTATACTTCCTTGATTAAAGTTGATGAAAACTATAATCTGGTGTCAATAGCTTCAGAAACCTGTTATTATGGTTCAATTAATCTTAATGATCCTTCTCTCTATCCTTGTGAAGGAACAGTAAACTGTCAGAATATTCAGAATGTAAGAGATTCTTATTGGGGAACCATAATGGAACATTATGCTCCTGGAACCAAAGTTACTATCGTAGCTAAAGAAGGAGACTGGTATAAAATTGAATACAGCGGAAATGGTGGTTATGCTTATTTACACTATTCATTAGTTGATACTAAGTACGCTCCTGCTTATGATGGTCCGCATCCTTATGCTTATGGTGATGGAACAGAATCATCTGCTTCTGTAGCTAAGCGTAATGGTTTCGGTGCACATACTAAGTCTAAAATAACAACAAAAGAAAATTTCCCAATTAGAAAACCTGTTGTAAACAAAAAAGAAGATGACAGCAACAACAGCGATGATGACAATTCAGATAGTCCATACACAAATCTTTCAAGTGCTGAAATAAACGGTCCCGAAGTTCCAGATATTCTCTTGGAAGCTATTGAAAAAGCTAAAAAGACTAAATGGTTTACTACCAAAGATAAATGTCTGCAATATATAGGAACAGTTGCTTATTATGCTGGTGCTCATGTATCTAAAGACGATTCTATTTATCCTCATAATGCTTATAAAGCTGATAAGACCTATAGAGGCAAGAAGATTCCTGAATTAGAAAAATTAGCTAAACAGGGTAAATTGTTGCCGGGTATGCTTGTTCATGTTAAAGTAGCATATGATATGGATCCAGCCTATAACCCATCAACAAATGCTCACCACTGGTTTATGTATGCCGGTTTGAAAGACGGCGTTCCAATGTGGTGTGACTGTTTGAGAGGCGGCAAACTTCAGACTACTGATGAAGTCAATAGAAACATGATTAATGGACGTGCTAAACTGCCACAATACGCACCTTATGGAAATATCAGACGCGTAACAGCTATCTACGACCCATTTGCTGATCAGCGTGAATAATTACTAAATAAAAAAAATACCTCGAAGTCATTTCGAGGTATTTTTTCTTTAGAAAAGCTTACTTCTTATCAGCGTAAGCTTTATATCTTTCGTGCATTTCTTCAATTGTGTAACCGAAATTTGAAGTGATGAAATCAATATCTTTATCACCGCGGCCACTTAAGTTAACAAGTATAGACTGATACTTCTTGGTTTCAGCAAGTTTCATAGCGTAAGCAACTGCATGAGAACTTTCAAGAGCCGGGATAATTCCTTCTACTTTACTTAGAGTATAGAAAGCTTCAAGACATTCTTCGTCATTAACAGTTACATAATGAACTCTGCCGTTGTCTTTTAAATAGCAATGTTCAGGACCAACGCCTGGGTAATCCAGACCGCTTGCTATTGAATAAACTGGAGCCGGTTCCCCTTTTTCGTCTTGAAGTAGATAGCATTTAAAACCGTGAATAATGCCAGGTGTTCCATAAGACAGAGTAGCTGAATGACCGCCTATTTCTAACGACTTGCCAGAGGGTTCTACACCGTATATTTCTGTGTCATCATCTAAGAAACCGGTGAAAATACCAATTGAGTTGCTTCCGCCGCCAACGCAGGCTACTAGATTATCTGGCAGTTCGCCAGTCATTTCATAGAACTGTTCCCTTGCTTCGACACCTACTACGTGCTGGAAGTCTCTTACAAGCATTGGATAAGGGTGAGGACCAACAACTGAACCAATGCAGTATAAGCTGTTTTTGGGGTCTTTTAAGTAAGATACGAATGCTGAATCAACAGCTTCTTTCAAGGTTCTAAGCCCTGTTTTTACAGGTATTACATTGGCACCCAAAAGCTTCATTCGAATAACATTGGGCATTTGTTTTTCTATATCAACTTCACCCATGTGAATTTCGCATTCAAGACCAAAATAGGCTGCAGCTGTAGCAGTAGCAACACCGTGCTGACCAGCGCCTGTTTCAGCTATGAGTTTCTTTTTGCCCATATAGTTTGCGAGAAGTGCTTCGCCCATGCAGTGATTAAGTTTATGAGCACCGGTATGGTTCAAATCTTCTCTTTTCAAATAGATTCTTGCTCCGCCAACCATATTAGATAAACGTTCTGCAAAATAAACTGGTGTTGGTCGACCTTGAAAATGCTTTCTTATTGAACGTAATTCTGTAATAAATTTGTGTGATTTAGAAATAGTCAAATAAGCATGTGTTATTTCTTTGAACTGTTCTTCTAATTCTTTTGGTAGATTGTAAAATCCTCCGTAAGGTCCATAATGACCTGTTTGATCTGGTAAATTTCTGTAGTGTTTATATTCCATTTATTGCTCCGAATAAAAAGTTTGAATGTGGGGATTCTAGCAACCTTAAAGCCATTTGTAAAGTGATTTTCTTTGTCTGTTGTATTAATTATTGTAAAGATTCAGGCTTAGGTGCTAGGTTTTGGTAATATAAAACTCTTGTTTTAAAGCTCTTTTAATAATAAAATATATAAATCATAGGATTAAAGGTTTCAAATTGACAGCATGACTGTATTTAATTGCCAAAACAGCGGATTAGAAATAATTGTTAAACCGATAGATATTCGAGACCATCTTTGCGGCCGCTTAGTAAAATATCAGGTTTTTTTTAAATTTAGCAATGGAACAGCACTGCTATTGCCTGAATTGTTTGATGACGGAAAATTACAAAACTTTTTTTTCGGTATTCCTATAGATAAAAACGGCAAAAATAAGCTTAAATATAGTTATGATAATTTATTTTTTAGCTATCTCAACGAGCCATTATACTGTATAAACTTAAATTGTTTTTTCAAAAATAAAACAGTTATTCAGCCAACGCTTTTTGGAGAAGACTCTTTTGAAGTTTTCCAGCCCACACTCTTTGGAAATGATGAAACAGATACAGACAGTTTTGTAGAAATTGAATTAATTATTAAAAAACATTTTAAAGAGAATTGTTACTGGGAAGATTTTATAGACTATGTTATGGTTCAGCAAAATTTGGCCAAAATAATCAAAAATAAAACAGATTTTATTTTAAATATTAGTATTAATAACGGCTGTTTAGATGATTTCTTACTGGCAAACGAAAGCATAGAAAAAGAAATGATAGTGAATTCTTCTATTAAAGTTAAAATAAAAATAGAAGATTTTCAAAACAGTATTGCTCAGCTAAAAGAAGAGTTAAATTCTATAACTCCTGTTGTTTCAACAATTATTGACAGTAATGTTCCCGGACAGAAATGTTTTGATTTGGGGCCTGAAGCTAAGCCTTTGATAGACAATAGAAGGCTGCAGAGATTAAATGATTTAAAATTGCAGCTTGAAAAGATTTTCTCGTTAGAAAAAGAATCTCGAAAAACTGAATTATTTGGTATTTCAGCTAAAATAGAGTATTTGCTGTTAGAGGAACTTAGAAAAACTTTAAAAAGAATTTTTGACAGATATTCAGACAGAGAGGCCTTTTTTAAGGCTGTTCAAGTAGCTTCAGAGGAAATATATGAAGCTTTACAGATAACAGAAAGTGATGAAAATATAATTAAATCTATTTTGAATTCTGAACCTGTAAGTTCGGCATTTTCAAGAATCATTCTAGAAGCTGGTTCAGCCAAATCAATTTTGAATTTGTTCGATAAAATTAACGAAGAAAACTCATTGAAAAAACTATTTAAACTATTTAATTAAAAAACCGAGAAAATTATTCTTTTATTATTATTGAAGCGGGGTTAATATATGTACACAATAAATTAAGAAAAGGTATTTTGTTTATGACTGAACCTGCTAAAGTTGGTATTCGTGATTCCGTTAAAGAGCTTGGTTGGCCTAAAACCTTGCTTTTAGGGTTTCAGCACATGTTCGCAATGTTTGGAGCTACCATATTAGTTCCTATACTTTTATCAGGAAAAGAATATTTTGATTTAAAAGAAGTTCCTGTACAGGTTACTTTGTTTTTTGCCGGAATTAATACTTTGTTATTTCATTTATTTACCAAATTTAAAGTTCCTGCATTTTTAGGTTCTTCTTTTGCTTTTCTTGGTGGTTTTTCTACTGTTGCAAAATTGAATTCTGGAATATATGCCGGTCTTTCTGGTGAAGAAAAATTGGCTTATGCCTGTGGTGGTATTGTTGTTGCCGGTTCACTTTATTTGATATTGGCTTTAATAGTAAAAATGGTTGGTATGAAGCGGGTTATTCGTTTTTTACCTCCAGTTGTTACTGGTCCTATCATTATTTTAATTGGTTTGTCTCTAGCTCCTTCAGCTGTTATGAGTGCTTCTACAAACTGGTATCTTGCAGCAACAGCCTTGGCAATTATAATTGTTTGTAATATCTGGGGAAAAGGCATGATAAAGATTCTGCCAATTCTTTAGGGAGTGGTAGGTTCTTATTGTGTGGCTTTGGTTTGTCATTTTTCTGGTTTAACTAATCCTGATGGAAGTGTGATTCTAAAATTTGCAGAAGCTTCCAAATATGCATCGCAAGGCATCTCTGGTTTTGTCAGTCTTCCGAAATATGCTATAGCTAAATTTGATATTCAGTCAATAATGATTATGGCTCCAATAGCGATAGCTACTATTATTGAACTTATTGGTAATATTTCTTCTATTTCTGCTACTGTAGGTGAAAATTTATTTGAAGATCCAGGGCTAGAAAGAGAACTTATTGGTGATGGATTAGCTTCTTCTATTTCCGGATTCTTTGGTGGACCGCCCTGTACAACTTACGGTGAAAATACAAGTGTTTTGGAATTAAGCAAAGTATATGATACAAAAGTTGTTCGTATTGCTGCCTGCTATGCGATAATACTTAGCTTTTGTCCTGTGTTTGCTCAGTTGATAGGTTCTGTACCAGCTTCAATTATTGGTGGGGTCTCTTTCATTCTTTACGGTATGATTTCAGCAATTGGTATAAGAAACTTAGTTGAAAACCGAGTTGATTTTACCAATAGTCGTAATCTTATTATTGCAGCTTTAATTCTTGTTACTGGTCTTGGTTTTAAATTTTGGAATATTCAAAATGGGCAGGCCATTGACGGTGTTACTTTCCAGATTTTTGGAACCCAGATAACTTTAACAGCATTGGCCTTAGCTTCTATTGTAGGTGTTGCTGCCAACGCAATACTGCCAGAGACGAAAAAAGAACAATAACGGTTGTACCTTTTGATGTCTTAATTGGGTTTATAATTGAAGAAAAAGTAAAACTTTTTCTAGAAATTATAGTATTATTAACAATAGCTAAAAGTATTTATGGAGTATCTCAATGAATAAGAAAATTGCTGGAATCGGGCTTTGTTTCTTGCTGGCTTCAACTGTCGGTTATGCAGAACCCTTTGATGATAAAAGCCTTTCTGTTACCAATTCAGCTTCAAGTGAATCTTTAGAAACAGGTGATATCACTGTAACGGAAAATTCGAGCGGGTCTTCCGGTGTTAGCAGTGAAAACAAAGATTTGGAAAACTGGATTGTAAATGGTGACAGCAACTCTGCAAAGAAAGACGAAAAGACTGAAGGTTCTGATGAATCTAGTAAAACAGATGAAAAAGCTGAAGAAAAAAAAGAATCCAAAAATACTGAATATACAGTAGTTTCAGGAGACTGTCTCAGTTCTATTGCCGGCAGACTTCTTGGTGATATGAGCCGCTGGCCTGAAATAGTAGAATTAAATAAAGATAAATATCCGTCTTTGGTCAGTAATCCTAATTTGATTTATGTCGGCTGGAATTTGACTATTCCTGGTAAAGATGGTAATTCAACAAAAGAATCAGATAAAGATTCAAAAGCAAATACACCTACTGACAATAATACAAGCAATAATGCTAATGTTGCTTCAAATAACAATACGGGTGATAATACATCAACCAATTCTGACAGCAAACCTTCAACTTCTTCAGATAATAATAATTCTAATTCTAGTAGTTCCAGCAATTCAGTAGGTCCTTTGATTACTGCAGACAGCCGTGTTCTCCACATTGGCGACTCACACAGCGTAGGTGTTTATGGTCATACTATTGATGACTTGATGAGACAAACAGGTGCTACTGTAAGCACAACAGCTGTTGCTGGTTCTAATCCAACCTGGTTTATGAATGGAACCGTAGGTAAATGCGGTTATTATTCAAAAGACGAAAATGGCAAGGTTGTTTCTCCGGCAGATTGGAGAACTCCAATGAAGACTCCGTTGCTTCAGAATATGATTGATACTTATAAGCCAAGTGTATTAGTTGTTTCTCTTGGAGCAAACATGGTTGGCTATGGTGAATCAAGCATAAGAAGCCAGATTGACAGCATTTGTGATAAAGCTAAGGCCGCTGGCTGCAAGATTGTTTGGGTTGGACCGCCAGATAGCCGTTCTCAGGATAAAAATCAGGTAGCTAAGCTTTATAATGTTTTGAATTCTGAAGTAAGCAAATACAATGGTGTAGTCGTTGATTCACGCCAATATACAAAATATCCTTCAAGCGGCGGCGATGGATTGCATTACAGCGGTACTGAAGGAACCAAAACAGCTAATAATTGGGCAAACTCAGTAATGAATGCTATTCAAGGCAAGTAATAAATAAAACCTAAAATAAAAAAGCTCAGATTGTAATAATCTGAGCTTTTTTTTACTGGGTTATGGTCGTATGTCTTAATTAAGAGAATGTGTTATAATGGTTTATATTTCAAGATAGATTTTCGGAGATAAAAATGAAAATAGCTGTAACTTATGAAAACGGTGAAGTTTTCCAACATTTTGGTCATACTGCGGCTTTTAAGTTTTATGAAATCAAAGATAATAAAGTTGTTTCTTCAGAAGTCGTTAATACAAATGGTAGTGGACACGGTGCTTTATCAGCTTTTTTAGGCGATCATAAGATAAACAAATTGATTTGCGGCGGAATTGGAAGTGGAGCTAAGGCTGCTCTTGCTGGAAAGAATATTGAAATATTCGGTGGGGTTACTGGTGACGCAGATAAGAATGTTGAAGATTATCTTGCAGGAAAACTAAAGTATGATCCAGATAAAGTTTGCAGTCATCATCATGAAGATGGTCATAATTGCGGCGAAGACCATCATGGTTGCAGCGGCAACGACAATAAAAAAACTACTATTGCTTCGTTAAAACCAGGCTCTTTGTTGATAAAACGTAATTAGATCAATAGAGAACCAATATCAACTATATATAAAATTATTTAAGCGGCTGAATTGCTTTTTTCTTCGGCTGCTTTATGTGTAACCAAATCTGGACGGAGAAATTCTGTAATAATATGGGCTATTTTTTCTCTATGAACAACATAACTTCCAAGGCTTTCTCCATCAACTATTTTAAACTGTGCTCCTGGTATTTGCGAAGCAATATGTTTTATATGGTCTTCTAATACCAGATCGCGGTTGCCAGATAAAACGAGGGTTTGGCACTTAATTTTCTTCAATTCGTCGTCAGTTATGTTGGGCTGTTCCAGTAATAGACGATATCTTGGGGTTGGGTGAAAGAAATTTAGAACTTTGAATACATAATAAGTCCAGGGTTTTATTCCTTTAGGATTGGTATTTACGCCGCTAATGATTAGATTTTTAAATAGTTCTGGATATTTTGAAGCGGCAATTAAACCAATTATGCCTCCATCAGCCAATCCATAATAAGAGCAGCCTTCTAGTTTAAGAGATTCTATAAAAGCATGTATGTCTTCTGCCATGATTCGATAGTCTAGGTTGTTGGTTTTTGTGCTTTCACCATGCCCGCGGCTGTCTATGAGATAACAGGTAAAATTTTTGGCAAGTATTTCTGATGCTGTATCAAAAATAGTATGGTCTTCGCTGTTGCCGTGAACCATGATAAGAGGTTCACCGCTGCCTTTTTCTTCATAGTAAAGTTCTATATCGTTTACTTTTATGAGCATTCTCTTTCAACCTTTTTAAACTGACTCGACTAACTATTGTAGCACTGCTGTAGAGATTATGGTATAACAATTATATAAATTTTATTATATTTAGATTTAAGATGGAAGAGCATAGATTTTAAATTGGTGTTGGAGGAATGATAATAATATGATAGTTTCTGTAACTTCAATGTGTGAGCCTTCAAAAAGAAGCACAAAACGAAGTACTCCGAGTATATATAAAAAGAAAACTGTCCGGGTAAGGGGTTTTGTTGATAGAATCTCAAATGGCATAGTAGTTGTTGTTATAAGAGACCCTGAAGATAACGAAAGAATAAGAGAAATTTTTGTGCCTATCAGCAAATTTCCGAAGAGAGTTCCAGAAGAAGGCGATTATGTCACTGTAACCGTTAACATATGTTAATTTTAAGGAGAATGGTATGGAATCAAGAGTAGCGGTAATGAGTATCATCGTTGAAAATACCAACTCTATTGAGAAGATTAATAATCTTCTTCATGATTATGCTCAATATATTATAGGCAGAATGGGTATCCCTCATAGGGAAAAGAATATAAATATAATCAGTGTTGCTATAGATGGACCTCAGGATAAAATAGCGGCATTATCCGGAAAAATTGGCAGCTTAAATGGGGTAAATGTCAAAACTGCATATTCAAATATATAAAAATTTCACAAAGCACAGATTTTTGAGGGTACCGTGCATAAATAAAACTCTCTTTTGAAGTGATTTAACTTTGATTGATTTTGCTAAAACACTCTGGTATGGCTTGCGTTGCATTGGTTGGTTAGTCAAAAACACTTAGTGTCTATGTTAGGAAAATTTTAAAAAAAATTAAAGTGCCCTTTGCTTTTTTATTAAAAAAAGGTATATAATCATTTCTGTTGAGAAACGAAAAAGTTGAGAGTTCTCAATAAGAAATTTTAGTGAAACTTCGGCACGAATAAATAAGGATGGAATTACAAATGAGCGACTACAAAGAGCTTGCAGATCAGAAGAACAAGAAGACTTCAGAAGTAGAATACATTGCTTCAAGATTAACCTCAGTAATGGAAACCTACAGAAAGCTTCTCACTCAAAAATGTGCTCAATAGTGCACATGAGTATGTTCTAGCAGTGCTTAACCAATAGTGTAGAAAGTGCCTTGTGTGATGTGTAGGAACTTTCAACCATACAGGGTGCTGTAAATGAGATTGGAACAGA
>JAFXRA010000186.1 GCA_017526725.1 Candidatus Rifleibacteriota bacterium | reverse complement strand
GCTAAGATGATCGCTAACGTTGAACAGATGGGTGGCAACGGTTCTGTTTCTAAGACTGACCTCCAGACTCTTGAAAAACTTACTGTTGAATTCGCAGACGAACTTGCTCTTCTCGGCGTTAAAGTTACCGCTCTTGAAGATGATATGCAGGTTGTAAAAGAAGATGTTGCCGGTCTCAAAAAAGACGTTGATGGCATCAAGACTTATATGAAGAACGGCGGCATGGACAAAGTAAAACTTTCTGGTGACATTTTGGTTCGCAACTATGGTATCAATATAGATGATATGTCTGTAGCTGGAAATCAAGTAAATCCAGAAAGAAAAGCTCACAGAACTGAAACTATGCTCAGACTCCAGTTGGATGCTCAGATAGATGAAAACGTTACTGCTCGTGCTCGTTGGAATATGCTTGACAACACTAACAACAGAGCTGATGTCGGTAATGGCAATAACCGTGGTCCAGCATTTGCTCTTAATGGCAGACAGTGGGATGGCGGAAACAAGAGAACTGGTGAAGTTGAAGTTGCTTACATCCAGATTAAAGATATGTTCAGCTTCGGCGGCGACTTCAAGTTTGGTCGTGATTGGTATCAGCACGGTCATGGTTTCGTAGTTCACAACTATATGGATGCTGTTAACTACACTAAGCGCTGTGGCGATGTAGATGTAGCTTTCAACGTATTCTTCGACAGAACTAACGATAATGCTAGAAACGTTAATGGTCAGAATGTTCCTCAGCAGGATTATTACAATGTTTGGAACATCAATGCTGACTACAGCACCAAGGGTCATGACCTCTACTTAGGTTTCTATTACAATGATGCTCGTTTTGATTATCCAATCAATAACAATGGTGCTCCAGCACAGTCTCAATTAGAAAACAACAAAGAAATGAGAGTTGAATTTGGTGCTAGCGGCAAGCTCAGCAACAACAATGACAAAGTTAAATATGACTTAGGTTTGGTTTACAGCAGCACTGAAAATACTGGTAGAAAAGATGTAACTGTTAATGGTAATCAGTTCCAGGTTGCTGATGATGAAGCTGGTATTTTGGCTCACATCGCTGTTAAGTATGATGATCAGAAACAACTCACTGCTAAGTTAGCTTACACTTTTGCTGATGAAGAATCTCATGCAAACATCAATGTTGAAAATGCTAACAGATATCATGACGGCGACGAAACCATATTTGAAGATATCTACCTCAGCAATATGGCTCTTGGTGGTAACACTAACCTCGACTTCTGCAACCTCAGCGATATCAAGTTAGAACTTGGTTATACTCTTAAGAACAATGATAAGCACAGCTTCAGATTAGCTTATGATATGATTCAGAACAAGAAAGATGGTCATGACAATGTATTCGCTCAGAATGCTGGTGGCCTTGGCTACAATGCAGACCTCAAAGCTAACATCATTACTTTCGAATATACTTACAAACTTGCTGAAAATACAAGATTAAGACTTGGCTATCAGAACTCTTCTGTTGAAGGTAAAGATTACAGAGCTGGTGCAAACAATGAAAACGTTGCTTGTCCAGATATCGACACCAACCTTTACTATGCAGAAATCTACAGCCGCTTCTAATAGCTTAGCTTAAAGATTACAAAAAAGACCTTAGAGCAATCTAAGGTCTTTTTTTATAAGAGATAGTTGTTGTTAGTTGTGGGTATTATTATCGTGTTAAAAAGACCCCTTTACGGCTCGCTTGCCATCCTGGCGCTCGCATGCACTCCAACATCCTGTTGGTCGTCGGCACTGCGTGCCACTTCCCCCAGCTAAACTGGGGGCAGATCTTTGGGTTACTTCACTGAATGCGGATTATTTAAAGATGCTCCACCAGAGTTTGTAAAACTGCTGGGGGAGCTGGCGAGCGTTAGCTCGACTGAAGGGGTCTTAAAAAAAATATAAAAGGAGTTGTACTATGAAAAACTTGTTAAAAGTTAGTTGTTTGGTTGTTGCTTTATTAGCAACTGTCGCTATGGTTGGCTGCGGTGGTGGTGGCGGTGGTGGAGGAAATCCTGCACCAACAAACTCTCAATCTCCAGAAGCTCAAACAGCACAATCTGGTGTTAGTTCAAGTGTTGTTCCTGTTGTAAACAATTTTTCAAATATTCTAAATGGTGGTGTTGCAGAATCTTCTAGAACTTCAATAGCAAATAATAAAGAAGTTTTCAGTATGACAGACACCAATAATTCAATAGTTGCAGCAATGGAAGCTCCAAAACTTTTAAGAGCTGTTTTAAGAGCTTCTGGTGGAAGTATAGAAGATGGTTTGTGGATGGGAGAAAAAGATGCTTATAATTATTTTGAAGTAGCTTCTTTCTCAAATAATGTTTATGAAAGAACTCTTTATTATATTCCTGTTCTTTATGAAGAACCAACTAATGAAAATGAAACTGCTCTTGCTACTGCAGGACATTATTTAATTAATGGTTGTAAATGTGAATTAGATGGTACAACCTTAAAGAGCCTTACTTTTAATTCAAACGCCAAAATATCTATTGAAGAATTTACCAGAGAAGGCAAAACCAAAAACCTAATTAAAGGCACAATTGATACAGACCTTAAGGTAGCTTATGATAGCGGCAAAGAAGAAAATATCCCCGATTCTGATTCTTTCATAGATTATAGTGGTAATAAAATAACTACTAATGAAAATGGATATTATTGGGGATTCAAAGCAACAAAGAAAATTACTTCAAAAATAACTTATTCATTGAATAAACCTATTGTTCTTAAAGTTAATAATTTTATCGGAACTCGTGATGCATATAATTTTATATGGCATTGGAATGATGCTAGTGGATATTCAGATACAACAACAGAACTAACAAAAGATGAGTATTCTAGCAAAAATATTAATTTTACTATAAGTGGTATTACAGGAACCATTTCTACTGCTAAAACAACTTACTTGGGTAATTTTGCCAATTACAGCTATGGCCAATGGAATACTTATGAATATAGTGATTCTTTGACCGTTAGTGAAAAGCCCGTATCTAATTTTAAATATGCCAGCACTTGTGAAGTTACTATTAGCGGTAATTTAACCAATAATCAAAGTAATGGCAAGGTTGATGCTTATGCTTATGGTATGCCTATTGAAACAACTCCAACAGTAAACAGAAGCGCAACAATCAATAGCGTAAACGTAAAATTAAGAAATGTATCTGGTAATTTAGATTCAATAGTCGTTGGCGATGCTGAAGCCCATGTTGATATTGGTGATTATAAACAAGATCAGGTTTTGATGCTTGGTAATACAGAAGTTGCTTTCAACAAAGCAAAAGTTGATGTTACCGGTTTAAAATATGACTATAAATGGGAACCCACTTCTGACAAATATACTTGGGTTGGAGACACAACTGGGTATATGTATATGGAAAAAAGTGAAGAATACACTAAAGAATTAAAAGATAGAAACAAAAAATGTTTCGGCAATGCTATTGTTAAAATCTCTGCTAACGAAAGCAAAAACAATGTTACAATTACGGCAGACTGCGATATAAACAAACAAACAGCTAATGCTCACTTAGTTAATAATGGCAATACTTATAAAATCAAGGATGATGTAACTGAATTTGATTTCAGAACTCTTGATGTTGTAGGTACAAAAGTTGATGTTTTAGCAGATAACAAATGTGAAGGAGCTGAATTAGCTGTAACTTGCGTTGAAAAGAACAATTCAACAACTAAAAGAAATTATAAAGTTGTTAATGGCAAATTAGTTCGTGTGGATATTCCTAAGGAAGTAGCTGTTGAAGTTCCAACAGAAATAAAAGAAGTTTCCGGCAATAAAATAGAAGAAGAAATTGCCCAATTGCCTGCAGAAGAATTAAAGCCTGTAGAAACCAAAGATGGTTCAGAATTAAAAGTTGTCAAAAAAGATGGTAAGTCTATAGCAACCTACAATAAAGGTAAAGAAACCGACAAGGTTAAAGTTCAAACAAATATTATAGGTATGACAAATAGTTTATTTGCTATTTCATTCTTTACTGATAACGATAAGATTTATACAATTCTTTTCGTTATAGAAAACAAAAATGGCAAAAAGTTAATTAACGGTTCTATTTTTAGCGGAAAACAACCTGGTTTAGATTCTAGAGATAGATACAATGG
Organism: Candidatus Rifleibacteriota bacterium; assembly: GCA_017526725.1. The sequence goes on along the minus strand of JAFXRA010000186.1, from coordinate 17,384 downwards.
TGACTTTGCCAAGTTTAACAGTGATGATGGCAAAAAGCTTACTGTTTTACCTGTTAAAGGAACAACATTCAATGTTCCCATTCAATAAAATTTAACAGTTAAATTTTATTGTTCTTATGCCAAAAAGCCTTCGGTGAACCGAAGGCTTTTTTTTACCCTATCACATCAAGAACGAGACCGCGGATATCATCTAAGCTTGCCAGCAAATCAAGAGCTTTATCCTGAGTAAAAGCTTCCTTAGTCATGGAATCTGCTTGGCCGCCAGCAGTTTCTACCAACTGGTACACCCTCTGCTCGCCATCTCTACTGGCACCAAATTCTTCTTTGAGAGATAAGAATTCATCTTTTATTCTATTTAAAAAGAGTTTTACAGATTCACGATAGCTGCTTAAAGACTCTTCCTGTGGCGAATGTATAAAAGCATCACCTCTGACTTTTACTATATCAAGAAGTTCTTTCATGGTGCCGTTGAAATTATCTAGGCGTGCAGTCTTAAAGACAGACTGGAAAGAATCACTGCCCCCTACCCCACCGGCAGAGGTCGCGGTTTGTGAAGATTTTATTCCAGAACTAGCATTATTATTAATAGTAGAGTTGTTAATTTTTACTGACATATAAGTTCCTTTTTAGAACAACAGAGCAACGAGGCTTCGCCTCTTAGAGCGACAGAGAATTATTAGGAATGAGGAGTGAGGATTTTATAATTATTCATCAATACCATATTTATACAAATAAGCTGGTGAAATATCTATTTCTCCATTATTCCAAGTTGGAATACCAAAATCTAAACTAATATTATCAAATATACTTTTATCTTTTAAAAGTTTGAAAGCAGGCGTGTTGAGCAATGAAGCAAAATCAAATAATTTTAATTCCCCATTATTAAAAGTAACTTTAAGAATATAATCTTTTTTTATACTTATATCAGTTACCTTTATTTCTTTTATAGGTTTATCCGGATAGCAAATGCCATTTCTTTCATACATAAAATTACCTCAAAGGTTCAATTTTATCGAAAGGTATATTTCTAACAGCATTATTCCATGCAGCATATAGTTCGTCTTCGTGTATTGCTGCCCAAGCAAGAACTAATTTCATCTGCTTTGAAGGCAAATCACCTGCCAATAATTCACCATCCACTCCTACAGAAGCTTCGTATTCTGCAAAATAAACATGAAAATGAGGTTTATGGTGCTGTTCGTTATCATCAAAAATCATTTTTATTACTATATTATAAAATCTACATAATTCCGGCATATTCTAAACACCTCATTATCTACATTATAATGATATTCTTTTGCGACATCAAGGTAAAAAAAGAAGCATAGAACCTTGTGCTCTAAGCTCTAACTTAATCATCAATTCCGCAGAGAACGACCTGGTTGCGGCCGCCATCTTTGGCTTTATAGAGTGCAGCATCTGCCTTTTGGATAAGCTGGTCTTTGTTGTCTGCATTAAGCGGGAATCCTGCAACACCAATTGAAATAGAGCAGTGAACAGGAGGCTGACCAGCCATAATAGATGGGAAATCACATTTTGCTACGTCACGGCGAATTCTTTCTGCAACAATCTTAGAATCAGACTGTGTAGTTTCTGGTAAAATAATAGCGAATTCTTCACCACCGTAACGGCAGGCAATATCAGTATTTCTAACATTTTTACGAATAATACGGCTGACTTCTCTAAGAATACAATCACCCTGCTGATGACCGTAAGTATCGTTAACATTCTTAAAGTGGTCGATATCGCACATAAGCAAAGTAATAGTAGAATTGTAACGTCTGCTTCTGGCAACTTCTTCTTCTAGTCTGAACTGGAAATATCTATGAACATAAAGTTTAGTAATAGAATCTGTAATAGCAAGAGAATAAAGTCTTGCATTTTCGAATGAAATAACTGCCTGAGATGCTAATGTTTCAAAGAATTCCAAATCATTATCAGAGAAGGGTTCACCATTAATCTTTGGACCGACTTTAACAATGCCGTATAATTCGCCTTCTTTAAGCATTGGTACATAAACGGCAAAGGGTAATTCCTTATTAAGAGCAGTATAAGACTGATAGCTTTTTCGTGAAAGTTCCTGAGCAAAAATAGGCTTCTTTTCTTTTTCTATGGTAGTCATTACCCAGGATTCGGCAGGGTCTTTCTTTAAAGCATCAACTTCTTCTGCTGTAATACCTTTAAATGCTTTAACTTCAAGGTCTGAAGAATCATCAGAAGCAAGCATTAATATGCCTTTATTAGCCCATACGGTTTCTAAGAACATATCTATAGATATATTAATGAGTTCTTCAAGATTAAGAGTAGAAGAAAGAACCTTGCTTGCCTGCTGCAAAGTCATAAGATTGAACACCTTATGGTCTAGTTCGTTCTTGGTTTCTTCAGAACGTTCAAAGAGCATAGCATTATTAATAGAAGTGCTTGCCAAACCAACTATTGCCTGGAAAAGTTCAAAATCAGATTTAGCATAGGGTTCACCATTTTTCTTTTCGGTCAATAAAAGTAAACCAACAAAATGGTCTTTTATTCTCATTGGGAAAACAAGCTTAATGCGGCGTAATTCATCTGATTCAAACTCTGCCACCAGCATATTAGTATCTTGCTCTGTGGTTTCCCAATAGCCTTCATCAGCAAAAACTTTTGTAAGAATGGTATGATCTGAATAGAATTTAAATTTGCCAAAAAGTTCTGGAGAAATGCCAATCAAGTCTTTAACACTGACCAAATCGTTCTTATCACTGTAAAGCATAAGACCAGCACCTTCAATACCTATTCTTTCACTGAAAATTGTAATGAAGTTTCTTGCGAGAGTATCAATATTAAGGCTTCCGCCCATTGCCTGACTTGCATAATAAAGAGCAGACAAAGAATCTACTTTTTCATTCAATTCCTTATTTATTTCGCCAATAGTCTTCATATAAGACTCAACGGCAACACGTGATTCTATAAGACTTTGGAAAATTTTACTAAAACCATCTTGAAGCTGTGATATATCACCTATTTTAAGATCTTCTAAAGCTTCAACATTATCACCGTCAACGATTTTATCAGCAATATCAACAAATTTATTGATAGGATTAACAACTTTGATCTTTATAAAGAAATAAACGAATGCAACAGCAAGAACTGCGCAAATTAGATATACAGTTATATTTATTGACACGCCAAAACACATGGCTCCGGCATAAACCAAGGCCAATAATATAAATATGTATATTACTAGTTTTAAGGCAATATTCATCGTATCTCGCTAAACTTAACTTGTATGATAACATAAAACCAACATATAGTTAAGCAATTTTTTAGAGATTAGGGAAGATGTAAGATTTAAGACCAAAACTTGAGATATAAGATGCAAGAAGGTAGAGAGAAGGGCACAGAGCCAAGCAGAGCTTGGCGTGGTAAGTGGTTAGTGATTGATGTCGGATGAATTAAGAATTGAGAATTGAGAGTTTAAAAAAGTTCTATTTGTTCTAATTGTTAAAACGAATATTAGTTTGTAAAACAAGAGCTAAACAATTCGAACTCTTTGAACTTAGAACGATTCGAACTGGCAAAGCAATATCAAAGCTAATTTAGGCCAATTCTGGGAAACGTTTTAAAACAGCAGCAATGATGCGTTTAGAAATATCGTCAGGATTGCCGACAGCATCAACCTTAACGATTCGTTCCGGTTCTTTTTCAGCCATTTCATTGTAACCATCAAAAACTCTTTCATGAAAAGAGAGTTCTTCACATTCCATTCTGTCCAGTTGTTTTGTACCCCCGTGATTTGCGCGTTTCAAACCATCTGCTGGTGGAATCTGCAAAAGAATAGTTAAAGAAGGAAGAAAATCTCCTAAAAATTCTTCATGAGCCTTGCGGACTTTTTTTGCTCCCAAACCTCTGCCATATCCCTGATAAGCAACACTGGAATCAAAATATCTATCACATAAAACAACTTTACCAGCTTCCAATGCCGGGTTAATTACTTTTCTTAAATGTTCACAGCGCTGAGCAAGCATCAAAAACATCTCTGTTTCAGCTTCAAGCTTACCAGACGACTTGCTAATAAGAACTTCTCTTATAGCATCACCGGGTTTGGTTCCTCCAGGCTCTCTCGATACCAGAGTTTCAAACCCTTTTTCTGCAAAAAATTGTTGTAGTTTCTTTATCTGAGTAGATTTACCACTACCTTCAGGACCTTCGAAGGTTATAAAATAACGAGCAGTCATTTATCAAATTCCATTTATTATTTTGTAGAAAGATCAAAAAATTCATCCAGCCTTGTCAGCTTAAATACATTGAATACCTGAGACTGAATATTGATTATTTTAAGATTTCCTTCTTCGTGAGTAATTTCTTTCTTAATATAGACGAGCATACCAAGTCCTGAGCTGTCTAGATAAGTAACTTCGCCTAAATCAAGAATGTATGTCCAGCCTTCTTCATTTTCTAAAGATTCTGAAACTGCTGATTTGAGATTTTTAACGTTATGAACGTCAAGTTCCCCTTCAAGAACAAAGGTTTTTGTTTTTGCATTATTATCAACACGGCAATCTATTTTCATTTAAGCCTCCTCACCCTTTGGCAATGAATCCAAAAGCTTCACCATTTTCAATGAAACGTTCCCATTTTCTGGATCTGTAGTATATTTTACATAATCCATAATATTTTTAATTATAAAAACCCCTAAGCCCCCCTCATTCATTTTCTTAAGGTCCGGCACAGGAATTTTATCCGGTTCAAAACCAGGGTCACAATATAAGAGTTCTATCATTAGAAATCGATTCGTAACCCTCATTTCAACATCATAATACTTTAAAGAATCAAATTTATAAGCATGTCTAATAACATTTGTACACGCCTCTGTTGTCGCTAACTTCAAATCATTTAGCAAAGCAGCATTCAAAGAAAGATGATTTACTGAAGCATCTATTATCTTTCTAACAAGAGCCAGAGTGTCTGAGTTACCGTTAAGCCGCAGCTTAATATAGGTAGCATCTTCTGGCAGATGCTTTATCATATATTCAATATCTTTACTCAATTATTTCGCCGCCAATCATTGAAATTTAAAAATACAACCTACTATCTCCGGTTCTGATAATATCACGTTATAGCCAACAACGTCTACCATAACTGATTTACCAAGTCCTTTTGCTGTTTCTGCCAGCATTTCGCCAGTTTCAGATGAAGATGAATCTAAAAACCAAGCCTTCTCAAGATAATCTAACGCTTTATCATTATTTGTCAAATCATTATATGCAAGAAGACACCTGGCCATTGCAATATAACCGCCAGAATAATCTGGCATTTCTCTCAAATTCTTTTCTAATAATTTTTTAAGGGAATTAGCTGTTCTAGTCTTTTCAGCCCCCTTTGCGTTTTTAAGCCTACTGCGTGTCATTTCCCAAAGAACCCAACAGTTGGTATTTGGATGGTCTTCTGCTTTTCTCCAGCTAAGCAAAGAACGTTTAATCCATTCATCTGAAAGTTCCCCTTCCCTACCAGCCAATTCTTGACCGATAGCACTTTCATAAAGAGGCCATACAGAACCACCAGAAGAAATAATGTTCTTATGGGCTTCGGAAAGCAGCATCGTCAATTCGTTTTTACCAGTCTGCTTTTGCAATGAAGCTGTCATTTCAACATATTTTCTTCTATAAAAACCGTTTTCAGGATACTTTTCTCTAAGATTTGCATAAATCTTTCTAGCATCTTCAAATCTGTTGAAATTTTCATAAAGTTTAGCCAACTCAGCTGTTTTTTCCATATCAGAAGACAGATGAACATAGGTTTTCATATAATCAACAGCTTTGTCGATGTTTCCCTTAACTCGTTCAATAAGAGAAAGTCCATGAAGACCTTCACCAATATCACTAGCACTATTAATAACGCTTTTAAAGCATTCTTCAGCTTTGCGCAAACCTTCGAGCTGAAAATTTGATTTAAAAGAGAAAATATAGTAGGCATAACCTTTAACAAGCATAGGAATAGAAGATTCTTTACTCAGACAGCCTAAATCGGAATCTATATTCTTTATTATTGAATCCAGCATGTCGGTACTTACTCTTGTTCCTCTAACCATACATCTTTTCAGTCTCAAAAGCATTAAATGAGCCTTCAATTCCAAAGGATAATCTTTGGTTATCGCAGTTAAAAGTTCTATAGACATCTGAAAATTATTTAAAAATTCATAAGTTCTAGCCAACTGATAACTTACTTCAAAATTTGAAGGTTCAGCACTTCTGACAACAGAGAGCAACTGCGAAGCTCTTTCTATATCAGCAGTCTTTAATGCAACTTTTGCAAGCAGCTTAGACCATTCCGGGTTATTAGGAACCAAAGCCAGAGCTTTTTCCAAGCGTTCAGAAGCAGTCATATAAAAACGTTTTTCTATGGCTTCTTCACCCTGCTTTGCATATTTTTCGCCTTCTGCTCTTGCTTTTTCAAGTTTAATTATTTCTGGTGCCTGATAAGCTCTTAAACAGGTTGGATCTATCTTAGCCGCCTTATCAAAAGCATCTTGAGAATCTTCATAATGACCCAATCTAATTAAAGTTTCGCCGTAATCACACCAATCTTCTGCGGTAGAATCTTTTAAAGAAAGAAGACTTTTCTGAGAATCTGCTTTAACCAGAAAATTACCTATTTTATCGGCTGCGGCAACGGCACCTTCATGAGCCCATATTAATGTCGGGTCCGCAGCAATAGCACTAGAATAGGTTTCTAAAGCTTTGTCAAATTTATTAATTCTCAGATAAGTTTCACCAGAGAGTTTCAATATATCTAAATGGAAAGGACTTAAAGCCCTTGCAGATTCAAGATAGTGAATTGCTCTAATATCTTTTTTAGCTTCAATAAAATATCTTGCTATATCCAAAAGACACTCGCCGTTTTCAAGCTTGGACTTTTCAATTCTGCTGAATGTTTCATCGGCACTTTCTATCATTCCCATCTTGCTTTGAAGTTTTCCAAGTTCCAATAATATGTTTATATCGTTTGGCCTTAGATTATTAGCTTCAGAAAGTTCCTTTAAAGCTGCTCCATTTTCACCCATACCAAGCCAGCCTTTGCCTAGTCCCAAATGCATATCTGCATCATTGCCAAAGCTTTTAACGGCATCGGAATAGTTTTTTACTGCACCGTCATAAAAACCTCTAGCCAGCATTGTTTCGCCCATAAGCGTATACATTTCACGGGTTTCACCAGCTTTTTCTTTGTAGAGCTTTAAATATTTCTGAGATTCTAATATCTTGCCAATACTCAAATAGATCTGAGCAAGTCTGATAAGTACTTCCGGCTTTTCATCAGAGACTTTAACGAGTTTATTAAGCCAGCTGATAGCCAAATCTTTTTTACCGGAATTATATAATAGTTCTGCTAAATGAGAAATAGAGTCGGCATCACATACCGTTTTATTGCCTGTCTCCAAAGCTTTCTGCAGACATTCTACCGCTTCTTCTCTTTTACCCAAAGCTTCAAGAACTTTTGCCCCCATACGCATTACAACAGGGTCATCAGGGCAGATAACCTTAGCCGCTCTATAAGTGGAAAAAGCCTGCTGATTCTTGTTTAATGCAAGCTGAGCATTGGCAAGATTAACATAGCAGTTTGAATCTGCCGGATTTTTCTTTAATTCTAGTTCTAGAGCTGTTATATCCTTCTGAGTATATGTCATATTAGTTTATTTTCAATATAGAATTACATTTCGCGAGGAACTTCAATACCAAGCAAATCAAGTCCAAAAGCTAATGTTTTTCTTGTCATATTGCAGATTTCAAGTCTAGAAGCTTTAACTGCAGCATCTTCACAGTTCATAACAGAGCACTTGTCGTAGAAAGCTGAGAAGCATACAGAAAGTTCATATAGATAATTACACAGAACATGAGGTCGCAAATCTGTGGCAACAGAAATTACAGCCTGCTTCAAATCCAATATCTTCAGCATCAGTTCTCTTTCTTCAGGAGCGCTGATAATAGCCTTTGCAGAATAATCATCTATAGATACACCTGCTTTTCTGAAAATAGAGCAGATTCTTGCATGAGCATACTGCAAATATGGCGCTGTATTGCCATTTAAAGCAAGCATTCTGTCGAAAGAAAAGACATAATCGTTATTACGATTCTGGGAAAGATCTGCATATTTTATAGCGCCAATCCCAACCATTCTTGCTACATCTTTTTTCTGTTCTTCTGAAAGCTTTGGATTTTTTTCATTAACAACGTTATAAGCCCGGTCAACAGCTTCTTTCAGAAGTTCCGCAAGTTTAACATTTTCACCGCTTCTGGTTTTCAGAGGTTTATTGTCTTCGCCTAATATGCTTCCAAAAGGAACGTGTTCCAAACTAACTTTTGGGTCTGCAAGAATTCCAGTTGCTCTTGCAGTAGCGAAAACCTGTTTGAAATGAAGTGCCTGACGAGCATCTGTTACATATATAATTCGCTTTGCGCCTAGTTTATGAGTTCTGAATCTCATAGCAGCAAGATCGAATGTTGCGTAATTGTAGCCGCCGTCAGATTTCTGAATGATTACAGGCAAAGGATTTCCTTCCTTAGACTTAAATTCATCCAAGAAAACGCATTGAGCGCCTTCATCTTCTTTTAACAAACCACTCTTCTTTATTTCTGCAACAGTATCGGCCAGCATATCACGATAGAAGCTTTCGCCTCTTTCGTCTTCTGGGGTAAGTTTAACATTCAAAAGCTTATAAATGCGGTAAACTTCGGCCATTGAAACACGGGTGATCTTTTTCCAAAGATCTAATAATTCAGCATCACCCTGCTGAAGTTTTACCAGGTATTCATGGCAAGCCGCAGCAACCTCCGGTTTTTCTTTACATTCAGCTGTAGCCGCTTTATAAAGCTGTTCCAATTCTGCTAATGGCAGAACTTCTTCCAAAGAAACCCCTTCTTTTTCGGCTTTTCGTATAACAGGTTCAGCCTTATAAATAACCATAGCCATCGGCAGACCCCAGTCACCTAGATGGTTCTGACGAATTACCGGGTTTCCAAGAGCTTCAATAACTCTGGCCAGTACATCGCCTATTATAGTAGAACGAAGGTGACCAACATGCATCTGTTTTGCAATATTTACACTGGAGTAATCTACAACAGTAGGAACAACTTCGCTGACAGAAGCCTTTAGAATGTTTTTACTGTTACAAAGTTCGTTAAAATTCTTTTCAATAATAGCATCAGCAAGATACATATTAATAAAGCCAGGTCCAGCAATAGTTACTTTTGAAAACCAGTCCTTTTCAGATTCAAGCAGTTCTACAATTTCTGCTGCCAGCTTTTGAGGAGGACATTTGCACATCTTAGCAAATCTCATCGCTGAATTTATAGAAAAATCACCATTCTTTTTATCTGGTGGAATCTGAACATCTACCACAGAATCACTTTCCACACCATGATTTTTTAAAATCTGGTTTAATTTACTTTGAATAAGCTGAACTAGCTGTTTTTTCATATCTATAATCCTTCTTTTAAGCTTTCGACTTAAATATCAGCCAAATGCCTATTATACCAATTACAAAATTGCACATCCATACCCCCATAAAAGGTGATAATGTACCCGCTTTTGCCAAAGCTTTACCTGCCGCAAACAGAATATAATATATAAAAATAATAACGACAGACATTCCAACTCCGATACTAGTACCGGAGCGGGTAGTCTGAGAACCTAAAGGAGCACCGATTAACACGAAAATAATTCCAGCAAAAGGAATAGAAGTTTTTGACCAAAGTTCTATCCAGTTATTGACCATTATTTTGCCTGTAACTCCCTTGGCTTCTGAATCTTTAATAAATTTGTATAATTCGACAATAGTCATTGTTCTTGAGTTTTTAGAATCAGGAACATGATCCGGATTTACATAATGAGTATCTATAGGATAGTTTAAAACTTCAAAATATGTATAATTGCTGTCTTCACCTGTCATGTGAATATTTGAAACTCTGCCGTTCCAAAAATAGCAGACTCCGTTGTCTATTCTGGCTTTTTCTGATTCAATAACCCTTGGGAAGCCTTTAGGCTGGCCTTCATACATTACAACCCCGAACATATCTTTGGTTTCGGGGTTAAATTTTCTTACAAAGAATTTTCTTCCTGTTCCTGCTTCAAAAAAGCGGTTTTCTGCAATAACCGGCAAAGGTCTTTTTAAGGTTACTTCTCTTCTAAAAAGCTTTGTAAATTTATCATTTGCTGCTGGAACCAATTTTTCATTGAAAAGAAAAGTCATAGCTGTTATAAACAAACCAGAAATAATGGCTGGTCTAACTATTCTTGAAAAACTATAACCACCTGCTTTTAAAGCAGTGACTTCTGAATCTGATGACATTCTTCCAAAAGAAACCAAATTAGCCAGCAAAGTCGCCATTGGGAAACTGATAACCAGTGTAGGCGGAAGGCTGTAAATAAAAAACAGCATTACAACAGTTAACGGAACCCCTTTTGAAAAAACGAGGTTAATTAAATCCATCATAAGATCTATAAGCCATATGGCAACGAAAAAAGCCATTCCAAAAAGGAATGGTTCTAAAAGTTCTTTTAGAACATATCTATCTATTGTTTTTATTGAAAATCTATCTAATGAAATAGCCATATTAAGAGTCTAATTTACAATTCACGGCGTGCACTTGTCAAGACTCTAAGAAATATCAAATGTAGTTATTGTTGTTTGGTAAAAACAGTTTTTATTGTATTTTAAAAACAAAAAACCACCGGCTTAGCCAGTGGTCATTTTGTTTTTTAATTTAGTAAGACTACAAAAATTTAGAAACTTGCGTCAAAAGAATCTCCTCGTCTGCCCTTTGGATAAACAGCCGGCTGAAGAGCAGGAATATTTGAAGGATATCTGGTATCAAGAGAATTCATATGTTCAATGATTCTTCGTTTGATATCTTCTGCCTTGAAATCAGTTTTGGCTGCCTGGCCTTCAACAACATTCGGAGAAGGATCTAAAGGCAATATTGGATCTTGTCCCATGGGAACAGGTGCTACATTTGGTATTGGCGGATCCTGAACAGGAGCAAGAGCCTGCATTTTCTTTTTATGTTCATTCATAGCCAGTTCCCAGGTGTAAACATCTGGCTGGTATATTTTAGGTTCATTATGACGTTTTACGCCTCTAACGTATTTTTTCTTGTCATGATTGAAAGTAACCTTTCCGGTTTTTGCATATAAACCTGCTCTTATAACACTTTCAGAGAAATCCAGGTATTCCATTCGGTCTCTGTTGGAACCTTCCAAAACAGCCTGAGCAGGCTCATTACTAACAAGCATTATTATTGAGCAAACTGCAACAGCTGCCAATCCTTTAACAATGTGACTCATTTTAAGTTTCATAAACACCCTCCATGCTTATCTTTAATCACAAGCCCAAAAATTTATAAAGGATTGCACTTCTGTCAAGGTATTTTTTTTGTTTATTTTAAAACCAAAAATCGAGATACAAAACCATTAGGTTGTAAGTGAAAGGCTTTGCTTTGAGAGAACGAGCCTTGTGCGGAGAATAGAGGTCTCATGTCTACTGTCCGCTCTTCTATCTTCTGCTCTTCTGCTCTTCTGCTCTTTTGCTCTACACCTTGTCATAAACGTAAAGCTTTCAGAGCTAAAGCCCATACGCTTTACTCTTTATGACAAGTTGTAGCTTAAACTCTACGCTTTTTGCTCTTCAATCTTATATCTTATATCTTCTTCAATAGTTCATCATGATATGCTCGTAGCACATAACCGCTTATCTGATTTTTTAAATCTGTATTTATCAACGTAACTACCTCATGCCAATTACCATCAGGACCTTTTACGCTGGGCATAGAGATAAAATCCCCTCTTTCGGATTCAAAAATACGAATGTCTCTTAAAACAAGACTATCATCTAAAATGACAGTAGAAAAAGCTTTCAGCTTATTTTTGGGGTCTTTAATTATTTGAATTCGAATATCTGTGACTTTCAAAACAATAAATTAGAATTTTAGAATAAATTCAGTCCAGACTTTCTTTTCTTTTGGAGATTTGCTTTCTATTTCAGAACGATTTTCATTTGAATAACCGGCTTTAATAGAAACATCTGAAGAAGCATCAACAATACCTTCAACTTCAACATTTTCTTTTAAGTCAAAAGTATCTATTACAGTCTTTTTAAAAGCAACCTTACCTTTTAAAGTAGGTTTAAAACTGTATACAGCTTCAAGATAATAATCTGAAGAAATGGTCGAGGGATTAGTATTGGTTTCTACAGAAGTTGTTGTCACATTACCAAGAGAGGCACGAGCAGAAGTCATAATATTATCTGAAGAATTTTGGCTGCCTGGCCCCAAAGTCAAATTAGACTGGTTGTATTCACCATAAAAACTCAATCTGCCTGTTCTACCAGATAAACTTAAAACAGAACTGCCAGAATCGTTAAAACCTATAGCATTATCTTCGTAAGAATTATTAAGAGTAATAACAGGGACAAAGTCTCTTTGGCTATTCGGATTTAATTTTACAACAGAATCATCAAATTCTATCTTTGAATCAAAACCTTCAAAGCCAGTTTCAATATGTTCTGCATCAGAAGGGAATATTTTGCTAGTGTTCTGATAACTAAGCATCTGACTGCCTAAAGAAAGATTAAATTCTCCATTAAAAAGCTCTGCTTTATCTGGAATAACAACTGATTTATCTGAAGTATCTTCTGCGGTAGTATTCAGCTTGAAATTTGATATTTCATCGACATCAAGATTCTGAGCATAGGAATTGGGTACATTAGCTAACAAGCTAAGTACAACAGCCAAAACTAAATTTTTAAGGCTATTTTTCATGTTAAAATTCCTATATACTCCTAATTTGATTATACAGTATAATACCCATTTCGGCAATATTCAAGCAAAATTTATGTCATTGCAAAAAAAGCTTTTTCAAGACTTTTATAATTTTTTACAATATTTTCAATACTGTCACAAATTTTTAACTTTCCTTTATTAATAATACCTACATGAGTAACCATTTTTTCAACAACTTCCAAAACATGACTAGAAAAAATAATGGTTGTACCTTCCTTTGACATTTTTTTCAACATGTTTTTAAAGTCTCTAGTAGCTTGCGGGTCTAAACCATTAAAGGGTTCATCCAAGATCAGAAGGGAGGGGTTATGTACAACGATTCCAGCTAAGGCTAGTTTTTTCTTCATACCAAAGCTGTAATTTCCAGCAAAATCATCTGCTGCTTCCTCCAAACCAAAAGAAACAAGAAGGTTATTTATTTTTTCTTCTCTTTCTTCTGTTTTGATATTATAAATATCTGCAACAAAATCAAGAAATTGCCTTCCTGTTAAATAATCATACAAAAAGACTTCATCAGGCAAATAACCAACTTTAGATTTTACTTCTACAGGATTAGCAGCAACATTTAATCCGTCAATTGCCACAGAACCTGCTGTTGGCTGCAATAACCCCATAATCATCTTAAGAGTTGTGGTTTTACCTGCCCCATTTGCACCAAGGAAACCGAACATTGCACCATTTGGAATATTTAAACACAAATCATCAACAGCAACATGTTCGTTAAATTTTCTTGTCAAATGAGATAATTCTATCATTTTACAACAATCCTTTTATACGTTCTGAACGTTTTCTTAGCAAATAGTCTGCAAAAGAAGCTAATTCAGGAAATTCTTCAAATGATTTAAAAGTAAATTTATTATCCCAAAAATCTTTTAAGCCAGAAAACCCTGCTTTTTCGTATTCAGCAGCAGTAACAAGCATTTCAAGCTTATCAATGGCTTTAACAAAACGACCTTCTATACTTGAACCCTCTTCAAACTCTCGGAATAGCTTTAGACTTTCTTCTGTAATATTTTCTCCCAAGGGTGAAAGAACATCGTTTATAGCCATTGTTTCCATTTCATCTTTGTTTTGGAAATATTTTAGAGACACATAGGGTATATCCCCCACCCTGGTTTCGCCAATTTCATGTACAATAGCAATAGAAACAGCTTTACTTCTATCAATATCTGCACTTACTAATGATGAAAGAAAATGAGTAAGGAAAACGACTCCGAAACAATGGTCAGCAATAGATTCGCCTTCGCGGATACCACGAAGCTGCCAACCAGTTCTGCGAAGTTTCTTTAAAGTTAGAAAATCGCGAAGTACTTTATCTAATTCTTCATTATTAACATTCATAATCTTAGCCCGCAAAAAATCTATTTAAACTTGTAAAAAAAGCAATCTGTTTTTATTAAAAATTTAAGTTAGAAGATGTTATTGTCATTGCTGGTTGTAGTTATTGTATTATAAAAAGAAAAAGACTTGGGTGTTTTCCCAAGTCTTTTTGTTTGATTCGTTATTATCCTATTGGTTTATCCAAGAAGTATAGCGAGTATACCGCATATTACTATAAATATCCCAAGAATAACATAAAACTTTCTAGCCCCATCTCTGCCGAATGTCTTAACAAAAAATTCAGCTTTGCTGCTTTTCATAAACCAATCATAGTCATTAACAGCACAAATGATTGTTAATATGCCTATAATTACAGCAAGTATTGGAAAAGGGGCTGAACTTTTCAAATTACTTATTTTCTACATTATCTTTGATAGCTTCGATTACTTCAGCTTTCTTTTCTTCAACAATAGCCTTAACAGCATTTTCAGCTTTTTCTTTTAGTTCTTCTTTTACAGAAGGAGCTGCTGAAGTTTCTGCTGGTTTATTTTCTTCTACTGCTGCCGGAGCTGGAGTTTCAACAGGAGCTGGGGTAACAGCGGCTGGTGCCGGAGTTTCTACCGGAGCTGGAGTAGCTGCGGCTGGTGCTGGAGTTTCTACCGGAGCTGGAATAGCTGCGGCTGGTGCTGGAGTTTCTACTGGAGCTGGAGTAACAGCAGCTGGTGCTGGGGTTTCAACCGGTGCTGGAGTTGCAGTAACTGGAGCTGGGGTTTCTACTGGTGCTGGAGTTGCAGCAGCTGGAGCTGGGGTTTCTACCGGAGCTGGAGTAGCTGCGGCTGGTGCTGGGGTTTCTACCGGAGCTGGAGTAGCTGCGGCTGGTGCCGGAGTTTCTACCGGAGCTGGAGTTGCAGTAACTGGAGCTGGATTTGTAACCGGAGTTGTCATTGGCAAACCGGGGATTGTAGCATTTGGAGTAGTAACAGGTGCTGGAGTCTTTGCAGGAGTTGCAACAATAGGCTGAGAATTATAAGCATTAGTTCTAGCTATATCAGCTTCTTTTTCCCAAGTTGGTCCCCAAATAGCAATAATTAGAGAAGTAATCATAAAGATTACTGCTAAGCCAGTAGTAAATTTAGATATTTCAGTTGCGCCGCCACGTTCACCAAATAATGTTGAAGAAGCACCACCACCGAATGCGCCTGCCAAACCTTCTCCTTTATCTGCTTGAAACAAAACAATTACAATCAAAGCAATACAAACAAGAAGATGAAAACCTTTAACAATTATCGCTAACATAAAAAACAAGACTCCTTTGAGTTCCGTACAAAATCACAATTATGAGTGATTGAGTTTACCAATATGCAGATAAATTGTCAATAATTATTTAAGGACAATTGTTAGAAGAGTTAGAAGAGTTAGAAGAGTTAGAAAAGTTAGCGGTTCATAATCCAGTATTGGTAGGCATTAAAAAAGTTCAAAAAGGGTTCCATACCAAGATAAAATGTGATTAAAAAACCTAAACAAAGATATGGGCCAAAAGGTATATGATGGGACATTGGCCTGTAAGCTTTTTTATTCTTTATACTATCATAAATAATAGTTGCAAGCCCAAAAGAAGCACCAACAAAACTTGCTATCAAAACGGTAACAATTACAGGTTTCCAACCTGCCCAGGCTCCCATGGCCGCCAGCAGTTTTACGTCTCCGCCGCCCATTCCATCAGGTTTTTTGAAAACCACTTCTGAAATTTTTCCCAAAAACATCAGAAAACCGCCGCCAACTACGAAACCAATAAAAGAATCAGTAAAAGTGACATAATAGCTTAATTGGAATCCGCCCCATTTTAGAACAGCCCAGGCTATAGCTGCATAAATTATTCCTGCCGCTATTCCGCCCTTAGACAGACAATCAGGAATAATAAAACATCTGATGTCTACTATAGTCACAATCAAACAAGCAGCAACAAAAAGCCAGGAAATAAAAGCCTTGATTGAAAAACCGAAAAAGAAAACACTAACACCAGCAACAATAGCAGATAAAGCAATATAAAATCTTTCTTGAGCAATGCCGGAGTTACAGCATCCAAATTCAAGTCCTTTCTGACAAGAAGGACATTTTAAATAGTCACAATGAAACTTTTCATGACTTGGCCAGGCCCTGATTGCCCAGCCTATATATTTTCCAAGATAGGCGCCAATAACGGCACCTATCATAGAAAGACAAATAATCTGGCTCATTTTATCCAGCCATTTTTATTAAATACCCTGCTGAGTATTTTGAATACTAATTTGGCAGCAAGAAAATCAGGTGCAATAAAACCAGGTATTGGAGCCAATTCTACCACATCAAAGCCAACTACATTTCGTTCTTCAACGACTTTCAGCAGTATATCCATAGCCTGATACCAAGTCATTCCACCGGGTTCAGGTGTTCCAGTAGCCGGCATAAGAGAACAGTCAAAGCCGTCAAGATCAACAGTAATATAAACATTTTCTGTTAATCGGTTCATAGCTTTATCTATCCACTTCTTTTCTGGGTCTAACAGTTCTTCTGCCCAAATTATGCCGTCGTGACCAACTTTCTGAATAAATTCCCATTCATCTATACCGGTGTTTCTAATACCAATCTGAGTAAGCTTTGCGTAATCCCAGCATCGTCTCATAGCACAGGCGTGAGAGTTGTGAGATTTTTCATAAATATCTCGAAGATCAGAATGTGCGTCTATCTGCAAAACAGACAAGTTCTTATATTTTTTACTGCAGGCTCTTACGCAGCCGGGAGTAAGACTATGTTCCCCACCAATCATAACCGGGAACTTCCCATCATTAAGAACTTTTGTAGTTGCTATTTCTAAGTTTTTAATTGTTTCTTCAGGGCTGTTAACATCTATTTCAAGTTCAGGTAGAGTGTGAACTCCCTGAGTCAATGGCTCGCATTTTAGGTCTAAATCAAAAGGTTCGACCTGTCTTGAAGCAGCAATTAAAGCAGCTGGACCTTCACGAGTTCCTGCTCTATAAGAAGTAGTGCTGTCGTAAGGAACAGGGATTATAACAGCTTTAGAATCTTCATATCTGGATACTTCATCGTGAAGTCCGAGGAAATTGTTTGACATTCTGAAATGCACTGAATCTAGAATCATATAGACTCCTGATATTATGAGTTGATATTTTGGATAATACCATACCTATTGAATTCGTCAATGGTTATGATAAAAAAAAATAAATTAATAATAATAAAATAAATCGTAGAAAATAT
>JAFXRA010000185.1 GCA_017526725.1 Candidatus Rifleibacteriota bacterium | reverse complement strand
GTACACTACCAGAATCAGGTTTTAATTCCCCAGCTAAGGTTCTCATTAAAGTCGTTTTTCCGACCCCGTTACGCCCCAGCAGACAAATACGCTGCCCTTTTTCTATCTGAACATTTAAATCTTCTAATATTTTTGTGCCTGTGAACGAAAGGCTCACATTTTGCATTGATACAAGTGCCATTCTTTTTCCCTTTTAGGCTAGAATATTTCTTTTTGTAGATTATTATAAGCCTTTTCAAGTCTCTGGAAGCATTCCGGAGCTTTATCATATTCTGAATTAATATAATAGCTTTCAAGTTCTACTGCCAGCTTTTCTAACTCAAAAGCGGAAATTGTGGCAGCAGAGCCTTTCAGACTATGAGCCTGCTGTTTTGCCAATTCATAGTTTTCAGCTTCAATAGCAAAACGCAGAGTTTCAATAATTCCAGGAGCAACATTATTAAAGTTATTTAAAATATTCTTAATAATTGATTCATCGTTTAAAAGTCTCTTTGTCAAAGTTCGTCGATCAATTACAGAATCATCAATGTGCTCTAAACATGGTGCAATAATTGAATCAGAGCCAGATTCAACAGGTTCAGCAGCTTCTTCTCCAACTATTGTAAATCTCGAAGTAAACCAGAATTCAGACCCCTTACCGAATTCACTTTCAACACCGATCTTACCATTAAAGTGTTCTACAATCTGTTTGCTAATAGCAAGACCAAGACCAGTTCCACCGTATTTTCTTGCGGTAGACCCATCTGCCTGAACAAAAATATTAAATAGTCTGCTTATATCCTTTTTCTCAATGCCGATACCAGTATCAGCAACAACAAACTTCAAAAGAGCATCCTCTCCGTAAATTTCCCCTAAGCTGACAAAAATATCAACACTGCCCATATCAGTGAATTTAATTGCATTGCTGACTAGATTAATGATAACCTGACGCAAGCGGTATGGGTCACCTTTTAATAACAAAGGAACATCGTCATCTATATGGCTTCTTAATTTAAGATTCTTCTGAGCCGCCCTTATTGCCAGCATCTTAACGACATCTTCAACGCAATCAGAAAGATTAAATCGTATATTTTCAAAATGCATTTTCCCGGCTTCCATCTTTGAATAATCCAGGATGTCGTTGATAAGAGCAAGCAGGTTTTCTGAACTTGAACAGATTATATCTGTATATTTCTTCTGAATCTCTGTTTGCTCCGTCTCTTTTAACAAACCGCTCATTCCAATAATAGCATTCATCGGTGTTCTGATTTCATGACTCATATTGGCCAGGAACAGACTTTTTGTTTCATCAGCAATTCTAGCTTCTTCAGCAAATTGATTAGCTATTTCTGTCTGGAGCTTAAGTTCAGCATTAGCTTTTTCCAGTTCGTATAAGCTTTCATTAAGCTTTGCCGTAGCTTCTCGTCTAGCAGTAACATCAGCAATGGTCCCATCTATCCAGAGAGGTTTTCCATCCTGATCAAAAGCCATATGACCGCGTTCGTTAACCCATAATATTTCTTTATTACGTCCGACAACACGGTATTCAATATCAAAATGCTGACGATTATTCGAAGCTTCAGCAATGCTCTTCTTAACAAATTCCACATCATTTGGATAAATAAAATCGTAATAAGACTTGTTTCCTACTAAAAAATCAGATGGAGCAACACCTATTATGTTGATTATTTCCGAACTTAAAAAAGTGAATTTTCTGCTGTCATCCGCAATACAACGATATGAAACTATAGGTAAATTATCTGAAATAGTTTTAATTAAATTTTCTTGTTTAAAAACTTCCTGAGTTCGCTCATCTACAAGCTTTTCCAAATCTGATTGTCTGCGTTGCAAAAGCAGAACAAAAATTACTATAAAACCAGTAAATAATAATCCAGACCACAATACCATATAAAAGTAATAATTATTAAAGTGTTTTTCATAAAAACTCTGGCTAGGTCTACAATTAATAAGAACTGTTCTGTCAAACAGGAACAAAGGATAACTAACCACATAGTTATTACCTGTTATCTTCTTCTGATAATTAGAGTTCTTAGGATAAGCCGCAAGTATAGAAGACCCCTTTTCCTGTTCTAAATCAACCAATTCAAAATTGATTTCATCTTTAAAATGACTCTGTGAAGCCATTATCTTATCTATAAGGTCTTGAAGAGGCAATACGTGAACAAAGAAATTTTCTATATTATTATTTGCTTTATTTTTTATTGGAATCAGCACAAAAAAGCAACTCTGCAAATAACGCAAAGAAAAATCTGTTGGGAAAAAGGCAGAGGGTAAACCAGTTTTAAAAATATTTTTTAAAACCATAGAACGATATTTTTCACTTAAATAATCGCAGCCCACAGTTTTTTTATGTTCGTCTTCAGGGTAAGAATACAAAATAGGAACATATTTATCTGCAGGTCTTACAATAGGTTTGCTGTTAAAGCCCCTATATTCTGTAACCTTAAAATCTTCAAAACCTTTTTCCTGTCTGACCTTATTTTCAAAAGCTGCAAGTTCGTCACCCTTTACAACTGCAAGCCATTTACAAAAACGTCTTTCAATATCATTAGCAAATATTTTCGCAAACAAGCAGAATTCTTCATAGTTTGCAAAACCATTTTTAAGATTTAAATAATTTTCTACCCATTCAATATCTGAACGCATTTTCTTAAAATACTCACCAACATACAATGCGTTAGAATCAGACAGTCCTAGAAATTCCGCCTTATTTTTTTCTATATTAATTGTATTAACAAATAAAGCTAAAAGGACACTGCAAATCAGCCCATAGGCAAAAGTAAAATGAGGCATGTATGTCCATTTATCATCATCTTTATTTTTTTTATTATAAATCAAAACTGTAAAACTTAAATATGGAAAAGCTAGAAGTAGCATAAGACCTATATATATATATGCTCTAGTTTTTTCAAGAGTAATTTTCCACTTATCCGAATCAGTGTCAGCTCCTACAATATAAGCAATTTCAGCTGGATTAGATTTTTTATAAACAGGGAAGTATGCACTGATACAATTTCCAAAATTATCTGTATAAGGTCCGTAAACTACAGGGTTACCTGTTTTATAAACAGAATCGAGTATAGAATTATTGTAGTCATAAGAAGTACCTGAATTAACATAATTCTTATTTGATTTCAAATCACTTTGAGGTCCAAAGTGGTATTTATTGTCTCTTTTTGCAAGGAAATAAATACTAGTTATTACAGACTTCTGGCTTTCCTGAAAAATGCTTAATTGTCTGCTAATCGAATTATAGGCAGGCTTATCATTATCTTGATCTGTAAAAGTTAAATCATCTAAGTTTTGAGCATTAAGGGTTTTTGATAACCTTGTTGCAGTTCGGAGTAAATTATTTCTAATATCAGTGTCTACAAACATTGTTCTCCATTCTACAAAAGCTAAGCAAGCAAAGAACAATAATATTGAAGCCGCTGGTAAATAATAACCTCTAAAAATGACACTCTGTTCTTTTATTATTCTCTTGGCATAATGCCAAATAAAGAAAATAAATAAAGCAGCAAAAATTGCCATTAAATAAAATAAGCCAACGAAAAAATTATTAAACAAACAGTCAGACCTATTATAAAAATCTTGATATAAATAAACTTTTCCTAATAGAAAAAAGTTCAGCAAATAAAAGCCACTCATAAGAACAGCTATACAACGCAGTTCTTGATTGTTTTCAAGCTTTATAGAAAGATTTTTAAATAGGATAATACTCTGAATTACAGATGGAATAGCAAAAGCAAGTCCAATAAAAAAGATAAAATAATAGACATTATAGAAAATAGATATTAATCCAAGAACGCAAAAAAATCCGCCGACAAATTTCCCTAAAAAAGTTTTTACGTCTTGATACTTTGAACTATCAAATGCAAATCTATATAAAAAGTAAAAAGAGAGAATATAAAAAATATAATGAGAATATTTAAGAAAAGGTGCATCTCTAAAAGAGATGTATAAGTCGCAAAGCCAAGTGCTAAGGCCATATAGGGCAGCAAACCAGCCAAACATATTCCAATACAAAAAAGCTTTTGAATCGGAACGCTGACTGGTATGTAACATAAATGCTACAATAGATAGCAAAAAGAATGCTGCCCCATACCAAACACGTACATAGTCTAATCTAAAAATAAACCAGTTATCTAGCAATTAGACACTCCCCAAAAAAGCTTATTTTATTCAGATTAGTTTTAAAATTGCTTCTAAACCTATCTTAAGCATTCGCTTTTTGCCTTCAGCTACAATAGTGCCGTGAGGGTCATAGTTCCCTTCGTTCCATTTTAGAGGATTGCCATCTACAGTAGCTATAGCGCCAGCTTTTATATTATTCAAGGAAGCAATAACGAGAAGAGTTGCTACTTCCATTTCTGCACCAAGTACACCAGCTCTCTGATAAGTAGCGAGAGAAGATTCCATAACTTTTGAAGGGTAGAAAAGGTCGCTGGTAAGAACCAATCCTCTTTTGTAAGGCGCTTCGCTTTCTTCACAGGCTTTTACTATAGCATCACAAACTTCATTATCAGCAATAGCCGGGTATCCTAATGGAACCATCAAAGGAGAGACACCATCTTCACGAACAGCGCCGCTGACAACTATATGGTCGCCCTGACCTAAGCCATCCTGAATACCGCCGCATGTACCCATTCTGATAATAACCTTAGCGCCAAGATTGATCAATTCCTGAAAACAGATTGCTGCACCAGCAGAACCAACACCGTGAGAAGTGATTGTAATCTTTTTGCCTTTATAGGTTCCGACCAATGTTCTATATTCACGGTTATAAGATATTTCTTCATAAGATTCACAAAGCTGAGCTATTTCTAAAGCTCTTGCAGGATCGCCGCAAACCAGAACATAAGGAGTAATCTTATCGGGAGTAGTTTTTACATGAGGTGCTTCGTAAGTCATTTTCATACCTTTCTAAAATAATATATGTACATCAACTCAACAATTTTAAAATAACATTGTGTACAAAAAAATGCAATCTTTTCAATATAATCTAAAAGCTTTACAGTTCGGATTTTGAATAAAAACTAACTAAAATCTGGTTTAATTAACTTATAATCTTTAATGCCGAAAGTCTGACAGATTTTTTCCACAAGAGCTTCTCTGACAACAAGAATCAAATCTATATCAGCAGCAAGAATACGTCGTAAAATATTAGCAAACCCTTGCCCTTTCAGTTCCAGATGAGCAACTTCATCAAGATAAAAGCACTTAACTCCTTTTGCCAAGGCTTCATCACATATTTTATCTGCAAAGGAAAAACCTTCCTTGTTAAAAGTATAATGCATTCCAAGTCTGAAAGCCTCATGCCAACCTTCTGGAATATGGTCTATCTTTCTAATAAACTGACAGCTTTCACCGGTAGAGAGATGAACCAGCTCGTAACCAATATGTTCACCATTAATTTTTACTTTTCTACAGGCAAATCCATCTGCATTTATTTTTGAATTAAAATCTTTTATAAGCCAAGTAGTCTTGCCTGTGTTAATAGGCCCTGTAACAATCTTAACCATAATATCACCTTTTAAATAATTCATTCAGCCATTCATCTACAGCAAAAGCAAAGCCATCAGATGCATTAGAAGGACAGATTTTGAACCTTTTTTTCAAATCATCCGGAGAATTATCCATAACATATGCCGAACCCGTCCATTCCAGCATTTGAATATCATTATAATCGTTACCAATACTCAGTGAATGCTCTCTTTTCAAGCCAAGATATCTGCAAAGCCACTCTGCGCCTGTTCCCTTTGTTACTTTATCTGGGAAAACTTCTATCCAGGTATAATTAGGCGTAAGTGGGCTAGTTGCCCTTACAAAACTTAAATGCTTGAAGTGTGACTTAGCTTCATCAAATAAATAAAGACTTTCGTCGGGAATAATTATTAAAAACTGGGTTGCTGCAGTTAATCTTCTAACTAGCTCGTCTGTTCCTTCGATTGCAAATTCCTTTAAGTAGTGAAGTCTGGAAATTAAATCAGGAGATTTTACCGGACCAGAAAACCAATAAAAGTAATGATTGTCTGGAATCGGGAAATGAACAGAGAAATCAACTTTTTTACTTCTGAAAAACTCTGTCAAATTTATGATATCTTCTGTTACCAAATTATGACGGCAAAGAATATTATCCTTAGAAAAATCAGAGATTC
>JAFXRA010000184.1 GCA_017526725.1 Candidatus Rifleibacteriota bacterium | reverse complement strand
GTAATAATATGCAAGCTATAATTCTAGCTGCAGGAATGGGAAAGAGACTAAAGGATCTTACCAGGTATAATACAAAGTGTATGATCAAGGTAAATGGGGTAACATTAATTGATCGTATGCTTCATCAGATTGAAAAGCTGCATCTTTCCCGTATTATTATAGTTGTCGGGTATGAAGGACAGAAACTGATAGACTATATCGCAACGCTGGATATACAAACTCCTATAATTTATATTAATAATCCTATCTACGATAAGACAAATAATATCTATTCCCTTGCTCTTGCCAAAGACTGGCTTTGTAAGGAAGATACAATTCTTTGCGAATCTGATTTGATTTTTGAAGATAGTGTACTGGACGCTCTTGTTTCTGATCCACGAGAGACACTGGCTCTTGTTGATAAATACGAATCATGGATGGATGGAACATGTTTAAAAATTACTGACGATGATTGTATAGAGGCCTTTGTGTCTGCAAAGAAATTTAAGTTTAATGAGATAAAGGACTACTATAAGACTGTTAATCTCTATAAATTCAGTAAGCATTTTTCCAAGACTCACTATGTTCCTTTTCTTGAGGCTTATCAGTCTGCACTAGGAAAGAACGAATATTACGAACAAGTTCTTCGGGTAATTACCATGCTGAATGATTCTGAGATTAAGGCAAAGCGTTTGGATGGGCAAAGATGGTATGAAATAGATGATATTCAAGATCTTGATATAGCAGAATCTATTTTCACACCAGATGAAGATGAGAGAGTCAGATTGCTGCAGGGGCGGTATGGAGGTTATTGGAGATATCCGAAGTTGTTGGATTTCTGTTATTTGGTTAATCCATATTTCCCTCCAGAAAAAATGAAGGATGAAATTAGAGCTAATTTTGATACTCTCCTTACCGACTATCCGAGCGGAATGCGTGTTAACTCTTTACTTGCAGCGAAAAACTTTGGTGTGAATCAAGAAAACATTGTGATTGGTAATGGGGCTGCTGAATTAATTAAAAGTCTTATGGGATATCTGAAAGGAACGGTTGGTTTTATTCGTCCGACATTCGATGAGTATCCAAA
The DNA here is from genome assembly GCA_017526725.1 of Candidatus Rifleibacteriota bacterium. The sequence goes on along the minus strand of JAFXRA010000184.1, from coordinate 12,312 downwards.
CCGTTATAACAGAAAGAATTCCGTGGACTTTATACCTAATAATCAGGATTATTCCTATACAGCAGATGATATTATGACATTCTTTTCAAATAAGAGTATTAAGAATTTAATTCTTGTTAATCCTGACAATCCGAGCGGAAACTATATTCCAAAAGCTGATGTTTTTCGTCTAATTGAATGGAGCAAAGAGAAGGGGATTCAAATTGTTGTAGACGAGTCATTTGTGGATTTCGCTGATGAGCAGGAAAGCAGTTTAATTGATAATAATACTCTGCTGCAAAATCTGCATTTGTATGTAATGAAAAGCATTTCCAAATCATATGGTGTTCCTGGACTTCGTTTGGGTATTCTTGCTTCTGGCAATACTGAGATGATTGCAAAAATGAAGAAGGATGTGGCTATATGGAACATCAACTCGTTCGCCGAGTTTTATATGCAGATTGAGGAAAAGTATAAGGAGGACTATGAAGAAGCCTTAATAAAGCTGCGTATGGAACGTGCAAGATTCCAGACAGAATTAGCCCAAATAAAAGGTGTAAGAGTAATTCCATCACAAGCAAATTTTGTTATGGTTGAGCTGGAGAAAGGCATTAGTCCAAAAGCGCTGTTGAAGCAGTTGCTTGTCAAACATAATATACTTATAAAAGAGCTGACTACAAAAACTAATGGTAAAAACTATTTGAGACTAGCTGTTCGGAACGCAGAAGAGAACAATATACTTATTTCTGCAATGAAAGCAGAACTGGAATAAGAGTCCGATATTTCAAATTTTGTTTTTGCTATTGGAGCAGATTAAAGGTTCCGTAAAGTTGTTGTCTCATACCCAGAATTTTTCTGTTGGTTCTTTTAAGTCTACATCAATTTTCGAACTTAGTTTGCCACTGTCTTCCATTAATTTATATATAGAAGCTGCAAAGTTGATGTCATGAATGGAAACACCAATATTATAGACAAGAATCCTTTCTTCATCATTTTCTCTTCCTGTTTTATTTCCGTTCACAACATCACAAACTTCTGCAAATTGCTTGAATTTATCAAAATTCTTAAAGTGATGAACGTGTTCTAAGTCATCAGCAAACACTTTATCAAAAAATAAATCACAATTTGTAAAGCCTAAAGTGTGTATTGGAAGTAAGAGAACACCTTTATCAAAATATTCATCTGAACAAACATCATTAGCAAGATATGTTGCTCCAGAAATAACTATATCTGATTCTTTTACCATCTCATTTGGACTATCTACAAATGAAAAATGCAGGTTTTTATACTTTGCAAATCTCAAAACTAAGTCTTCTTCTTGCTGTTTATATTTCAGCAGTTTGATATATAGATGCCTATTGGGTAATTTGTCTGCAAGAATAATAAGAGTTGAACGAACGACATTCCCAAGCCCCATTATGCCGATTGTTGAAAAATTTTTTCTGCCGAACAGAAGAATGGAATGGGCTGCGACAGCACCAGTTCTCATGGCAGTAATCCAGGTTCCATCCATTAATGCAAGAAGTTCGCCATTAATTGCATTCATCAATAGAATTTGGCTTTGCAGGCTCGGAACGCGGTTAGGGTAACGTGTTACCATTTTTAACCCAGCCCATTTTGTATCTGATAATCCTGGAATTATGCTGGGCATAATGTTGCAAAAGACGCCATTAGATTGTTTCATACTGATTTTCGGAGGTAAAACAGTTTGATGTTTATTTTTAATCATTCGTTCTGCCCATTCGTAGCATACCGAGGGTGGAATCTTCAAGTTGGCGATATCTTGAAATGTTATGATTTTCATTTGATTACTCCTCACGAATTCACTTAATCTATTTTTATATCTATGAAAAAACTTTCCGAGAATGAATTAAGATTCCAAACAAATTAATTGTGATTTTTATTTATTAATCTATATTTCATTTCGGCCAAAGCCCAGTCTTCTTCTGTATCAATGTCTTGAACACTGGTTTCTGGTATGATGATGGGGCTTGCTTTCATTTTAAGAAGTTCCATATCTCTTTTTATGGCCGAAACTTTGAACCAGTAAAACTGACCGGCATCATGATAACAAGAAGTCAGATCCTGAGAGCGAGTTCTGGAATGTTCTGGATAAAGCATTGACAGCTTTCCGTCGGAATTAATTTCTAATGCGCGCTGAATAGGGTAAGAATATTTTACAACAGGAATTGCAGCGTCTGTTCCGTCTGAAAGCATTTTATCAAGCCCGGCTTTTAGACTTTCTTCTGAAATAAATGGGGCTGTAGGATAGATACAGCAGGCATAATCGAAGTTGTAACCGCGTTTTTTATATTCATTCAATACTTCTATGATTACATCTGTGGTTGTAGCTGTATCGTCAGATGTTTCTGCGCTTCTTTTAAAGGGAATCTTAGCACCGTATTTTTCAGCTATTCCAGCTATTTCATCATCATCTGTGGATACCATCACTTCTTCAAAAACGCCGCTTTTCAAAGCGGTTTGAATTGAATAAGCAATAATTGGTTTCCCCAGAAAATCTCGTATATTTTTTCTGGGAATGCGCTTGGAACCGCCACGAGCAGTTATTATCGCCAAACTATTCATAATAAATCCATAAGTTTGAAAATGTCTTTGTATTTTAATAAATATAAAATATTATATCACAGTTATATAATTAACAAAGAGATGATATAATAGTTTATCTTATTAAAAGATATTGGAAGGAGTCTTGTTATATGCAAAAAAAGTTTATTTATCTATTTATTTTTGCCTTTCTATTTGGTTTTATAATTTTCACTAATAATTCCGTGTTAGCCGGTGACGACGATGACGATGGAAAGATTGACATAGATGATGTTAGCTTGTCTGGAGATGAAGCTGAAATGCCTGCAGACAAAGGGCAAATGCGCGATTTAAAAGGCAGAATAAGCGGTTTGAAATCATTACGTAAAACTATAGAAGATAATCAAAAAACGATGGGCGATGATATAATCGATAACACCAGTTTACTTAGCGATATCGATCGTTTGATATCTGATTTAGAAAATGCAGAAGAAGGTGAATTAACCCAAGGAGAATATTTTGCATTAGTAAGAGATCATGTAGATTTTATTGAAAAGGTTAAAAATTGTGATACAGAAATGGATTTAGCACAAGAAAGAGGAGAACTGACAATAATAGAAGGTGATAATGAAGTAGAAGAAGGAAATCATAAACATAAACATAAACAAAAAATATCAGTTCCTATAGATTTTGAAAATTAATGATGAGGAAGAAATAAAAAGTCTATATCTTTCTATCTACTGCCAAAGCGACTTTTTGGCTCATTTTAATCAATTCTTTTAGTTGTGATGGAGTTATAGATTCAGTTCCATCTGAAAAAGCCTTTTCTGGGTTATCGTGAACTTCTAGAATAACTCCATCAGCTCCTGCTGCAATGCCTGCCATGGTTAAAGAAGAGACCAGACTGCTTTTGCCTGAAGCATGGCTTGGGTCGATTATTATAGGCAGGTGAGAAAGTTCTTTTATTGAAGGAATAGCTGCAATATCAAGCCCGAAGCGGGTAAACTGTTCAAATGTTCTTATTCCCCGTTCGCAAAGAATTACATTTGGATTGCCGTAAGAAAGTATATATTCAGCAGCACAAAGAAGTTCTACAATATTTGAGCCCATACCTCTTTTAAGTATTACGGGTTTCTTCATCTGCCCAATATGTTTCAAGAGCTGAAAATTGCTCATGTTTCTAGTGCCTATTTGATAAATATCAACATGGTCAGCAGCAGCATCTGCTTCCAATGCATCTCTGACTTCTGTAACAATTAAGAGGCCGGTTTGTTTTTTTATTGTTTCTAATATTTTAAAACCATCTTTACCTATTCCCTGAAAAGAATAAGGCGAAGAACGAGGTTTGAACAACATTCCTCTGAATATTTTAATGCCGGCACTTTTGACTTTTTCAGCTATAGCTAAGGCTGCATCTGGAGTTTCTATAGCACAGGGCCCGGCAATTATTGGAATTTCCTTATCGCCAAAAGCTATCTGATTATTGCCTTTGCCGATTCTTATTACAGAATTCGTTTTGATGCATTTTCTAGAAGCTAGATAATACGGGAAATGACCGTCTATGACTTCTTCAACATCTTGCCATTTAGACACTTCTTTAGTTAGTTTTTCGGTGCTGGGACCGTCAACAGAAAGCAGCGACTTGCCATACTGAGAGATAAGCCTTGTGTAAAAGCCTTTCGACTCAATTATTTCGGCAATAGCAGTCTGTTTTTCTTCTGATAAACCTGTTTTTAGAACAATAATCATTTTGTTGTCGTCATTGCGAGCATACGAAGTATGCGTGGCAATCCATTATTATAAGAGATTAGAGTTAAGAGGCTAGAGAGAAGGGGATTGTTTTAGCCATCATTAATTTTACAATATAATCATTCTACTGTCGAATTATCTTTTTCGACTAACCTTTCTTTCAGAAGTAATAAAAACAACAAGGCAAACCCAGGCTGGATTATTTTGTTATATAAGCTTGATTAATTGCTCTTTTCATAATAGATTTGAAAATGAAGACAGATAAATGAAGCGGTAAAGATGGATAAAAAAAGGTATTTTCAAATAGATTTTGCAAAAGCTATAGGAATATTTCTTGTAGTTCTTAGCCATGTTATTTTTTTTAATAAGGACTTAGGAAAAGGTCTAAAACTTTTTAATAGCTTCATAAACGCTTTTCATATGCCTTTGTTCTTTATAATAAGCGGGTTGAACCTAGGTTTGAGCAAAAGCACAAAAGAGAAAAATCAATATAAATCACTATGTAAAAAAATATTATTGCCTTATTTGGTGTGGAGTATCCTGTATATTGTATTGTTTTCATTCTATCTGCCTTATGATTATTTTGGTGTTGATACAGTAGGTGAAAAAATATATTCCGCAGTTTCTTTTTATGGAATGATTCCGTTATGGTTTTTGTCTGCACTGTTTCTTGGCCAGATAGTTTACAGATTTGTTATAAGCTTTAAAGTTTTTGATTCACATTCCAAAATAAGTCATTTAACTTTTTTACTTATTTGTTTTGGGGTATCTGTATTGGTTGATAGAGAGTTTCACCCCTTTCCCAGCAATTTGGATATTTTGTATGCTTATCCTATAATTGCAGTCTGTAGAGTTTTGCCGATATTGTTTTTCATCGAAATAGGCTATTTTGCCAGCTTAATCTGGGAAAAATATATCAACTTAAGTTTCAAGTTCAGATTTCTTATTTTCCTAATAAATGTAGGGATAATATACTTTTCAAAAGACTTATTTATGTATAATAATTTTTTATCTTACTTCATAATTCAAGATATGAAGTCTTTTTTAGCAACTGGAATTCTTGGTTCTTTTATGATTATCACTTTTTGCAGTTTGTTTAACAAAGAAATTGGAGTGGTAACAGAAATGGGCAAAAGAACTATGGATATAATGACATTGCATCTTGAGCCTATTCCTATAGCCTATATTTTAAGCTATATTTTTACTTATTTAGGTTTAAAAAACTATGTCTTTATTTATTCGATATTATTGTTAACAATATGTTACTGGGTATCAAAAACACTTTGCGATAAAATAAGACAGCATTTTGCTTATTCTTTCAAAAAAGCCTAGTTCAATACTGCTTTGCGGGCTCTATCTATTTCTGTAATCAGCTCAACACCTTTTTTAAGCATTTCCAGCCTTTGATTAATATTGTATTGTAAAAAATTCAAATGAGCTATTGTTATGGTGTCATCACAGGCATCGTAGCGACAGCCTTTGATATGGTTCTTCAAAAAAGCTTGGATTACACCTGAATTGAAATATTCTCTTACAGCTTTTTCAGCATTGCTTACCAAGGAAAACTTGTTTTCAAAAGTGGTATCGCCTAAGGTTTTAACAATATTCATTTGGCTTTTAGCCATTAAAGCCTGGTCGATAGTTCCTGCCAAGAATGGCACTTTTTCATCAAGAATCATTTCAGGAAACTGCAAATCGGATTTTGATAAAATGCAAAGAGAAACATTAAAAACTCCGTCATGGTCTCCGCAAGACTTAACATAACTATAATCCAAAATCTTAAAGCTGAAATCACCCTTTTGACCGCTCATTACCGCATGATATTCGTTTTTCCCTTCATAACCCATATGAAGTATTTTATAATCAGCTATTTCTGGCAGTGAATCAACGGTTTCCTGATATTCTAAGCCGTTCTTTATGCAGTATTCTTTTATTGCCTTTTTGCGAAGTGAATCTCTTTTTTCTAAATATATGATTGTAAAAACAAATAGGAAAAAGAAGAAAACTCCGACGATTATTGGCAGATTATCTAAGTCTTTTAAATACTCCTGGCATGTAGCCATGATAAAAACAAAGATGATAAAGAATATTCCAAATATTAGGAAATATATTTGTAGTTTTTTCATGATATTTTAGTCTACACATTGTCATAAACGCATAGCTTTCAGGGCTAAAGCCCATACGCTATACTTTTTATGACAAATGTGTAGACCTCTCTTGTCTCTCCTTTTTTATCTCCTTACCTCTCTAAAAAGGTTAGTCGTTAAAACATAATTAGCCTAAAAAGCTAGTTAGGATAAAAGACAACCGACTAAGGACAAACCCCTCCGCTCTACGCTCTATCGCTCTAAGCTCTCATTTCTCTTTTCTCCCTGTACCCTTAAACTGAGTTTCACTCTGGTTAGGTCACCACTCCGGCTGCTTTCAGCAGCCACCTCTCCTCAAGGAGAGGCTTTAGGGCAATTTCTCCTCTCAGTTTTCAGTTTTCAACTTTCCATTTTCAGTTTCCTTAGTCTTTATATATTGACTCCCCGCCAATAATAAGGTCATATAGATAATTCTGACCAATGTGATAGCCTATCTGTTTGAATGAATCGAGTTCAAAGAGGGCAATATCCATATTGCGGCCAACTTCGATTGCACCAATTTCGTTACCCATATCAACGGCATGAGCAGCGTGAAGGGTTCCGGCAATCAAGCTTTCTGATGCGCTCATTCTAAGCTGAAGCATAGCCATAGACTGAATCATGTTGGCTCCCAAGAACTGGCAGCTTCCTGGGTTGTGGTCAGAAGCTATTGCCACGGGAAGACCAGCTTCAATCATCTTGCGGGCAGGAGCGTGATGGCTTTCCATTAAGTAAGTTGAAGTACCAGGAAGAACAGTAGGAATAACACCGCTGCCAACAAGCTTTTTAATGCCTTCGTCGCCAGTCATCAACAAGTGATCAGCACTTACAGCACCGACTTCAACAGCTAAATCAACACCGCCAAGAACATTTACTTCATCTGCGTGAATCTTTGGTTTTAAGCCGTATTTCAAACCAGCGTTCAAAATTTTCCTAGACTGTTCGACAGAAAAAGCTTTCTTTTCAGTGAAAACATCATTAAAAACAGCTGATTTGGTTTCTGCAACTGCCGGTATCCATTCTTGACAGATTTCGTCTACGAAAGAGTCTGAATCATTCACTCTGTCTGCCGGAACAGCGTGAGCACCCATAAAAGTAGTAACTATTCTTAATGGGTATTCCTCTTTGAGCATATCAATGACTCTGAGCATTTTAAGCTCATTCTTTAAGTCTAACCCATAGCCGGTTTTTATTTCTATGGTAGTTACACCTGAATCCATAGCCATATCAAGACGATGTGAAGTTTCTGCAAATAATTCTTCTTCTGAAAGGTTGCGAACAGCGTTTGTGGTATTTAGAATTCCGCCACCAGCAGCTAGAATTTCCAGATAAGTCTTGCCCTGAACACGCATTTCAAACTCATCTGCACGATTTCCAGCATATAATAAATGAGTATGAGAATCGACGAAGCCAGGAACAGCCAATAAGCCTTCACCATTATAAAAATATGTATCAGCTTCTATTTTTACATTTTCGTTCAAATCAGCAGAATTGCCTATCCAGACTATTTTGCCGTTCTTAGAAGCAATGGAAACATGCTTTAATTCTTTTGTTTCCCAACCAACTTTGGTGCCTTTGCCTCTGTATGGGTTTGGGAAAACAACAGCAGAATCAAGATTATGAAGAATAAAATCAGCTGAAACTTTGTTTTTTTCTGACATATATATCAATAACTCCTATTTTACAGGTCTCTTTCTGACCACCCATGTCCTAATTCCCAATGAGATTCAATCATAAATTGAGTTTTATCTTCCGGAAGCTGAAATTCAAAAATTATTTCCTTTTTAGCTTCAGGGTAATCGTTAATCCATTTACCAACACAAACAAAGAAGCCTTTGTCTTTAACTTCAAAAACTCTTCCTCTAGGAATTTGAGTATAATCACCGGAAAAACGTTTGTCCTTTCCTCTAAAAGCTTCTTTTTTCCAAACATTACGATGAATAGTTGTGCAGGTTTTTACAAAAGATTTAAATATTGAAGATTCTCTATATTTTACTTCTTCAACAGAAACTGATTTTACCCCGAATAATTCTTGATTAACCGTATCATACCAGAATATTCCCACATAAGGTTCATTTGCATATTTTGCATTAAATGCCATAGTTTCTCTAAAAGCATTAACCATAGGGTCATTGGTATCAGTGGCCCAATCAGAAGAATCGGGAACCTTTGTATCTAACTCTATATCCATCATACTAATTTGACGAATTGGCCGACGTAATCGAAGAGTTTGTCGTTCCAGAGCAGGTCTCTGGCGATTTTTAAATCCGGAGCCAAAATGCGGTCTTCTTGTAATGCAGGAACTTTTTCTCTAAGTAAGTTATAAGCAGCGTTAGTGCCTTTGCCCATTTTAAGAGGTCTCAAAAATTCGTAGGCCTGAGAAGCGCTGAGCCATTCTATTGCAAGAACTTGAGCTGTATGTTCTATGATTTTGCCAGCTTTGCGAGAAGCTATGCTGCCCATGCTGACATGGTCTTCCTGATAGGCAGAAGTTGGAATAGAATCTACTGATGCTGGATGGGCTAGAACTTTATTTTCGCTTACCAAGGCTGCAGCAGTATATTGAATAATCATCAGACCTGAATTGACACCTGGGTCTACTGTTAAGAAAGGCTTCATTTCATTGATTAAAGGATTCAGAAGTCTATCAATACGTCTTTCGCTTATATCAGCAAGTTCTGACATAATTATTCCCAAGAAGTCAGCAATGTAAGCAATTGGCTGACCGTGGAAATGACCACCAGATATTACTTTGTCTTTGCTTAAAATGATCGGGTTGTCTGTAACAGAGTTAATTTCTATTGTGAGCTGGTCTACAAGGTGGTTGAGGTTTTCTCTTGTGGCACCGTGAACCTGTGGAATACATCTTAAGCTGTAAGCATCTTGAACTTTTGAACAGCCAGCGTGGCTTTCTCTGATTTCAGAATTTTCTATGCAGGCAAGGACATTCTGAGCTACCTGTGCCATTCCGGGGTAAGGTCTCAAAGCTATAAATTCAGGGTCGAAAGGCTTGGTTGAACCTTTGGACATTTCAAGAGTCATGGTTGCGATAATATCTGCAGATTTAGAAATATGCATTGCGCGATACAGAGCTAGAGAAGTAACACCAGCCATAACCGCTGTTCCGTTAATAAGGGCAAGACCTTCTTTTGCCTGCAAAGTTATGGGCTTTAAGCCGGCTTTTTCTATTTCAGGCAGTGCTGGAAGTCTTGAATGACCATCTTCTGCCAATACTTCACCTTCGCCCATTAAAACCAACATTATGTGGGAAAGTGGAGCCAAGTCGCCTGAACAGCCGACAGAGCCCTGCTGTGGAACGTAAGGAGTTACATTGCTGTTAAGCAAAGCGACTAAAGCGTCAACCAGTTCTGGTCTAACGCCGCTGACACCGTGTAATAAAGAGTTTATGCGGACTGTAATAGCAGCTCGAACAGCTTCTTTTGAATAGGGATCGCCAACGCCTGTAGCATGACTTCTGATAAGATTAGTCTGAAGTCTTTCAAGGTCCTTGCGTTCGATACGAGTGTTGCATAAGTGACCGAAACCTGTAGTAATGCCGTAAACTACACGGTTTTCGTTGATTATTTCTTCAACAATGTCTCTAGAAGCTTTAACGCGTTTCATAGCTTCAGAAGAAACGCTTACCTTTTCGCCTTCTGCTGCGATACGGAAAACTTTTTCAATAGTTAAATTACTGCCATTAAGTTCAATCATTACTTTTCTAACTCCTAATTACAAATTCTTATCAGAGGTTCCAAATTCTGCATCAAGCTGAGCCAAAGCATCAATAAGCATTTTTAAAGAAAGCTGGCAAACTCCTCCGACTTCCTGGAACCATTTCTTCATTATCTTGATATGCTGTAAATTACAGCGTTTGGGATCTTCACAAAGAGATGGAAGCTGGTTAATATCCAGTTCAAATTTAACAATAACCATCTGAACAATATGCATCAAATATAGGTTGAAGTATTTTCCGCTGGTTATTATCTGACCCTTGGTTTTAACAAGCCAAGTCATAAATTCTTTTAATTCATCGTCAGGAAATCTTTTCAGAAAGTCGTCTATTTCTTCAAAACCATCACGGCCTAAGCGTACTTCAAATTCAGCTATGCGTCGTTCTCCTTCTAGACAGCTATTAACGACTTTTTGAACTTCTTCACGAGTAGCAACCATTATTTTTCTTAAAGATTTCCATTGATTGGCTATTTCTGTTTCGCTGGGGTATTTACATTCTTTTTGGAATATTCCTAATGTGTCGACGGGCTTAGTACAATACTTTTCAACAGCTTCTTTTAAAGTAGAAATCTTTGTGCCTTCAATATAAGCCCCACCTTCAGTAGCATTTATACAAGTGCCTTGATAGGTAAGCATATCTGTTTCAAAAGCTTTTCTGAACATATCATAAATTTTGTTGGTATAGACAAATTCAGAATAATTGCCTTTAACCTGGTATAGGTTTTCCTGTTTCAAATGAAGATTGGTGACTTCTGGAGCCCCGTCAGCATGAGTCTTTTCAACACTTGCGAAAGAACAGTCCTGACCAACGAGAATTATAGGGTCGCAGCCCATTGCTTCCAAAATCTTAAAACCAAGATTTGAACAGGAAGGACCAGTTGTTAAAGTGCCTTTTGGAACCTGTATCCATTCAAAGTGAGCGAAATTGCGGTAGCTGATAACTTTTGGCCCGTTCCAGGCATCATAAGAGTGTTTTAAGATTACCGGGCAGGCGGCAAGCCATATTTTAGCTTTGTAGTCTTCTGGAAGTTCTTTGAACATCGTGGCTACGTGCTCTATTCTTTCTACGCTAACAGCGGCATGAGGAACAATATTATGTTTATTTAAAGTTCTTAATGCTGAATCGGCGGCAATCATGACACAATTGCCTAAAGCCGGCTTTAAGTCTTCGATGTTTTTATCTAATGATGGCCCTGTTGATACTAAAATGCCTGGCACTTTCTTAAATTTGCCAAATAAATCTTTGATTCCCGGGCTTCTTAAGATGAGTGACATGTTGTCCATAATGCTCTGAAGGCCTATCATAGAGTCTTTGGGACAGTTACCGTAGTTGAATATTATGTTAAATGCAGCATCTTTAAAGCATTTGAGTATATGCTGATGATAGTTTTCGTGAATTCTGGTTATTACCGGGTGGTCGAATACCACTAGAGTCTTCAAGAATAACTGAATTGTAATACCGACCTTTTTAAGAAGCTCATTTAAAACTACAAAAGCTTCGTCTGGTCTTATGCCTACAACCCAAACAAATTTTGGGTTTTCCAGCAAATCTGTTATATCAACATTTTCTAACGCTGTTTTGAAAGCCTTGATATCCTTTTCCACAATAATAGTATAAAGGTTATTGTTGCCGTAAATCTTGCTGGCTGAGCGAACATGGTAACCCAGACCAAATCCCATTACCATCATGACTTTAGGATTTATGAGTTTGGCGTTTTCAAGCTGTTTCTCTGCTTCTTTAACCGGGTCATATTTACTATGAACCTGAAAAACTTTGCCGTCTTTTTTTATGGCAAGAGTTTTTGCTCCGCTTTTTGAATCTGAAACAATATATTCACAGTCTGATTCTGGACAGCTATTTACAGCCTGATAAATTATAGGCATTCTTTTTTTTAAAACTTTTAGATTGTTTTGATAAATATTGGACATACTAAGCTCTCTAGAAATGATTTTTTTTATTATAACACTTATAAGCTAAATAAAAAAACCTCAAATGAGTTTTATCATTTGAGGTTTTAGTGAGGTCTTTATGTCTTTTATTATTTGATTTTTAATGGAATGAAAAGAACTTCACGGTTACCTGCCATGTCTATTGCATCTAAATAGATATAGGGTTTTTCTGGAATTTTGATTTTAGAAAAATCATATTCAGTCTGATTTTCTTCACAGACAGGGGTTG
>JAFXRA010000183.1 GCA_017526725.1 Candidatus Rifleibacteriota bacterium | reverse complement strand
TTGTCATAAACGTATAGCTTTCAGGACTAAAGCCTATACGCTATACTTTTTATGACAAATGTGTGGATTTCTCTTATCTCTGTTCTCTAAGTAATAAAAAAGCCCTTAGGCTTCTACCTAAGGGCTTTTTTATTACTTAGCCGGTTTTACAACGAAGCTTATCATTCTCTTTGGAACGAAGATGAATTTAATAACCTGCATTCCATCGAGGTATTTTTTAACCTTTTCGCTTGCTTCAGCAGCTTTGCGGGCTGTTGCTTCATCAACATTTGCCGGAAGTTCAATCTGGTCACGAAGTTTTCCGTTTACCTGAACTGGCAATGTGATGTTGCTTTCTTCAAGAGCTTTTTCATCATAGGTTGGCCAAGACTGCTGATGAACAGAGCCTTTTCTGCCTGTGATTTCCCAAAGTTCTTCAGCTATGAATGGAGTTATTGGAGCAAGCATTAGAAGCATCTTTTCAACAACTTCTTTCCAAAGAGTTGTCTTGGCAAGATTTGTCTTCTTGGTTGCGTCTACCATTGCATTGGTAAGTTCCATCAAACGAGCTATTGCTGTGTTGAAGCTGAAGTTTTCAATATCGGTGGTAACCTGTTTAATAGTGTAATTGAGAATCTTCTTGAGATTCTGAGCTTCTTTGCCTTCTGCCTTTTCATCTCCGCCCTGGAATTCGCTGATAAGGTCGTAAACACGTTTAACAAAACGATACATACCCTTAATGCCTTCATCAGACCAGGAAACTTCGAGTTCGAAAGTTCCTAAGAAGAGAATGAAAGCTCTGAGAGTATCAGCACCGTATTTTTCAACCATTTCGTCTGGAGTGATGACGTTGTTCTTTGATTTGCTCATCTTGACGCCGCCAGCAGCAAGCATCATACCCTGATTACGAAGCTGTTGGAAGGGTTCTACGAATGGAATCAAGCCAGCGTCATACATTACTTTTGTCCAGAAACGGGCATAGAGCAAATGCATAACAGCGTGTTCAGCACCACCAACATATAGGTCAACTGGTGCCCAATATTTTACTTTTTCTTTATCGAAAGCAAATTCTTTATATTTGGGGCTTACAAATCTCAAGAAATACCAGGAAGAACAAGCAAAGCCGTCCATTGTGTCGGTTTCGCGTTTTGCTGGTTTTCCACATTTCGGGCAGGTTGTGTTAACCCAATCGGTTATGGCGGCTAAAGGTGATTTTCCGTCTGTGCCAGGCTTAAATTCACTGATATTTGGAAGTAGAACTGGCAACTGATCTTCTGGAACAGGAACCGTTCCGCAGCAATCGCAGTGAACTATAGGAATTGGAGCTCCCCAATATCTCTGACGGCTTATCAACCAGTCTCTGAACTTGTAGTTAATTCTGCCACAGCCTTTCTTGTTTTCTTCAAGCCATTCAATCATCTTTTCGATAGCTTGTTCACTTCTCAAGCCATTGAATTGACCAGAATTAATAAGAGTGCCATATTCTGTATAAGCTTCTTTAAGTTCTCCCTGGGGCTTGCCTTCTGGAGTAATAACTTCGATTACGTTGATATTGTGCTTCTTGGCAAAAGCGAAGTCTCTTTCGTCGTGGGCAGGAACAGCCATAACAGCGCCTGTGCCGTAACCAGCAAGAACATAGTCGCCAATGTATATAGGAATCTTTTCGCCGTTAAATGGATTGATTGCATAAGAACCCAGAGGAACGCCAGTCTTTTCTTTTTCGGTAGAAAGTCTGTCTATTTCTGATTTCTTTCTGGATTCAACAATATAGGCTTCTACAGAGGCTTTGTTATCTGGGTGAGTGAGCTTTTCAACCAGCTTATGTTCTGGAGCTAATGTCATGAAAGTAACGCCAAAAATTGTATCTACACGAGTAGTGAAAATCGGCAGATCAAATTCTTCGCCAGTAGTTGGGCTTTTAGCTCTGAAATTAACTTCTGCACCTTTGCTCTTACCAATCCAGTTTTCCTGCATTTTCTTGATGCGGTCTGGCCAGTTGATAAGTTTGAGGTCGTCAATAAGTCTGTCTGCATAATCAGTAATTTTGAAGAACCACTGGTTGAGGTCTTTCTTTTCTACAAGACCTTCGCAGCGCCAGCATCTACCTTGTTCAACCTGTTCGTTAGCGAGAATTGTGCGGCAGTTTGGACACCACCACTGAGCACCAGCGGCTTTATAAGCTAGTCCACGTTTATAAAGGAGTAGGAAAAACCATTGTGTCCATTTGTAGTAATCTGGGTCTGTAGAGTTGATTTCTCTTTCCCAGTCATAGCTGCATTCAACCAAAGAAAGCTGTCTGCGGTAGTTTGAAGCGTTCTTTTCTGTAGTAACTGCGGGGTGAACACCCTGTTTTATAGCAAAGTTTTCTGCTGGAAGACCGAAGGCGTCCCAACCCATTGGGTGAAGAACATTATAGCCTTGCATTCTTTTCAGACGAGAAACTACATCTGTTGGAACATAATTGCGCAAGTGACCTACAGAAAGGCCGTTTCCTGATGGATATGGGAAGAAGTCTAAGCAATAGAATTTTTTCTTGCTAGGATCTTCACTGGTTTTGTAAAGCTTCATTTCACGCCATTTTGGCTGCCATTTTTCTTCAAGTTTCTTGAAGTTGTATTCGCATTTTTCACACATTATTTTGCTCCATATATTGTTTTCTACTAAAACCGTCATTGCGAGGTTTCGTAGAAACCGTGGCAATCTAGATATTTTAGAGATAAGAGATTAGATGCAAGAGATAAGGGGATTGTTTTAGCTTTAAAACTATCGAAGATTAATACTAATTCGATTGCTTAAAATCTAAACAAATCCCTAACCTCTAAGCTCTTTTCTATAATCTCTAAAAAAACTGCTTTTGCAAGCTTTTGTTATTGTAGTTTTGTAAAGACTTAAAGTCAAGTAGGTCATATGAATGCAAACTTTTTGGCTAATTTATAAGTATTTATATAAATAGAGTAAATGTTTTGGTTATATTTATTGTGTTTGGTGTTTGGTAGTATTAGGTTGTGCATAGATGTAAATAGAATGTCTGTAAAAGGTTTTTAACTAAAAAATATAGCATTAATTAATTTAACGGAGTATAATTAAAAGAGGGAAATTTTTAGTTTATTAATCTAGATTATTATGAAATATATGGTACATACTAATAGTAAAAAATATGGTTTTACTGTTATGGAATTATCCATAGCAATAATAGTGTTTTCTTTGGTTATGGGAATGGCGTATAAAATATTCTCAGGTGCTTCTGTTGGCTTTCAAAGAAGTACAAAATCATTATCCATGCAAAATGAAATGCGTAATGGTTTGAACTTCATTCGTGAAGAAATGCAGCGTGCTTCTTATAAGTCCAATATTGAAATCAATGGTAATTCTATTGAATATGGTTATTATTTTAAGCTTTGTAAAGAAACTGAAATTGATGGCAAATCGAATAAAGAATTAGCGCAGTGGTATATTTGTAAACCTTATAAAAATAATAAAGATGGTGTTGTTTTTAAATGTACTTTGAGAATTACTAATGGTGAGATTGTTTATAGCAGAATAAAAATAGATGGCAGTGACTCTGAAAATGAATTTCAAAATAAGGTTGTAATGACTCAAATAGGTAAAATTCGCTTCTCTACAGAAAATATTACTTCTGTTACTAGTGGACAGGTTACTGGGGCTTTAATTAATATTGAAACATTTGCTGTTAATACTACTAGCGGACAGGCCGATTTGACTGTTTCTGCTCAAACAGGTGCTAAAGTTGAAGTATTAGTTAAACAGGAAATATAACCTTTATGATTATTATGTTTAAAAAGAAAACAAAAGCTGTTACCTTAACAGAAATATTAGTAGCTGTTGTAATGCTTGCTGTCTGCGGCTTACCTATTTTTGGGCTTCTTAATTTTTCAACTAAAGGAACTCGTGAACAGAGTGCCGAAGCAGAAGCCGGTAACCTTGCAAAAGAAGAGATGAACCGTTTGATGTATGTCGTAGATTATAATGAATTGTTAATAAATACAAAACATGATGTTCCTTGCAAGTTTGCTGAGGGTAAAGATAAGGTAATTAGAAAAGGAAATGAATTTAAAGGAATTTACTGTATTTATCCGCATGAGAATAGTAAGGTTAAATTCAAAATTCCTAAAATGAAATTTCATAATCCTCAAGAATGTGCGTCTAACGGCGAAAATCATCCTAATGTAGTGGAAAGTTTGCCTGAAGAAATAACCTTAGATAAGCTTTATCCTAATGTTAAAGATCCGATGCTTGTAGATATTTATTTAGAGGTTTCCTGGAAATTACCTTCCGAAAAAGAATATTCGGATAAAAATAAGCTTGTTCTTTACGGAAGGAGGTATCATTGTTTTGAATAAATTATTTGCTCGTTCTCGTAAAGGTATGGCTGTACCGGTTGTTCTGCTTATAGTTCTCTGTGTTATGGTTATGACTGTTAGTCTCTTTCATTTCAGAAAGCAGTCTAAGCAGCAGAATGTTTCTAATTTTCATTTCTTAAGAGTAAACTTTCTAGCACAGTGTGCTGTTCAGCATATGCTTTTGAAACTATCGGTATTCCCTCAAGAAGCTTATGATTCTGGAGTTTTGAGTTTAGGTTATTGTCCTTTTAGAGGAATTATTTTTGGTAACAATAATACAGTACCTCCTAAAGGTAACTCTCAAAATAAAGAAAAAGGTTTGCAGATATTTATTGACGATTGCAATACTGATCCTACCAAAGGCGGTATAGAATGGGTTATTGATAAAAATCGAATGAGTTATGCTGATAATAAATATAAGATTGATTTATTAGAAGTAATGAGTGCTTATAACAATAATACAGAAAAAAAGACCTATTTAACATCGAAAATTGTTGGTATTGGCGAATCTAAGATGGAAAAAGGCAACGCTGGTTTCAGAAAAGAAAGATTGGAAAAAGTTATTCAATTAACAGGAAATAATTAGCTATAAAAGAAGGAGATTTTATTATGAAATTTAGTAAAGGTGCATTGGCTTGTTTTATGTTTTTGTTGGCTAGTGGCGGTATAAAAGCTTGTGAGCTTCCTGCTCATCCTTCTGCAATAGCTATGCCGTTAAACACTGAAAATTTGAAATTGGTTCAAACCAATAACGGTTTTTATTATCTTGTTCCAGAAGGTTCTGAAGTCCAGATGAAAATTGTTTGGGACCCATATTGTCATAATGCAGGTAGTGGAGTTAAACAGGAAGAATATGAAGGAGTTGTAAAAGAAAATATTCCTTTTGATAAAGATATTCCTGCTGTAAACGAAAGAGGATTTTTCCCATTAACAGCTATGAGTGATTTCTTTGTTCTTAGAGGTAATAGAAAAGATCTTTCTGAAGCTTTTGGTAGAGAAAAAGATGTTAATGGTAGTGCCCTTGGCAGTAAGTTTATTGGTGATGAAGGCTTAGGTCCTGAAGCAGCTTTTGCTGTTATGTTTTCCAAGATTGATGATTTGAAATTGAAAATAGATGGTTCTAGTAATGATTACGAATCTATCAATGGCTTGTCTGATCAACTTCCGAGCAAACTATTAGAAAAAAGAGTTTTTGTTGATTCGAATAATTCCGGAAGCAATGATGTTTTTATTATGGAAGGTGGTAAAGCTAAATTAGTCAATAAAAAAGGTAGTTCTGAAAGTTTGTTTAGCTGTGCTGCCAACGATGATTTTAGTAAGATTAAAATTTATTCTGATTGTGGTATTTCCTTAGAAAAGATGGAAATAGTATTAAGACAACCAAAACCAAAAGAATATAAAGCGTTTCTTGTTCAAACAGAAAAAACAGATAGGATACAAGTAAATGGCATAAGTTATACAGAACCAAGTTCTACTGATGATAGCTATCCTGCTAGTGGTGAAAAATTTACAGTAAAATTTACTACACCTTCTATTATGGCAAAAGACGGTTCTACTGATGTAGATTCTAAAAATTCTATCATTAAAATGAAAGTTAATTCTCCTGCTGCTGGTTATGATTTAAAAAATCTCAAGTGGGTTTGGGTTGAAAACATATATGAACGTAAAACAAAAGGCAAAGTTGAATTAAAAGGTGTAGCTGGTTCTACAGAAGTTATCGAAGAAGATGGTGTTAAAAAAATAGATTGTAGCAATAATGATATTTATGTCTATGAAAAGACAGATTCTAAAAAATCTGATAAAGGTATAACACTTCTTTTCGCAAAAGGTTCTCAAGGGACTTGTTATTCTGCTTATATGGTATATGACAACAAAGGTCCTATTTCTAGTAAACTTACAATAAGTTCTTCTTCTAATGGAGCACTTCAATATAAAGAAAACAATCAGGAATATAATAATTTTGATAAAGATTTAACTACTACTTTTAATTTTGTTATTGAAGTTTTGGATACTAATCCATACTTTGATTCAGAATTTAAACTTAATGAAAAAATATCTCAGGATAAAAGTAAAATGAATTTAACCTTCTTTTATAATTATCCTGTTTATAATTATAAAGTTGAAGATAAAATCAATCTTAATAATTTAAATGGTTACGGTCTTGTTGATTTGGCTTCAGATAATAATACAGGTTATAAACCAGAGTTTAAGAGTTACAAACATACGGTCGATTGGCATTGGAAAAAAGTTTCCGGAGATAAAGTTGTAATAAATAAAATAACAAGAACAGATAAAATAAAAGCAAACGATGGTGAAGAGGGACTTGTTGGTTCTGTTGCAAAAATAGAAGGTACTTTTACCATTGACAGTCCGAAGCCTTGGCATGTTACAGATGCTGAAATGGAAAATATGTTCAGTGTTTTTGCATTATTTAATGATACTGCTGGAAAATCTCATATTACAGATGCTGTAAAAGCTAGTGAAGGAAAAGCAGAATCTGCAAATCCTGCTAATTTGAAAGATGAAAACTATGCTGTTTATCCTAACGAAACTGTTTCTTGTAAAGAAATAAAGTCTAATAGCGAATTGGAAAACTTTGATTTATTAACAACCAACTGGTCAGATAAGGATTATTGGCAAACAATTAATAGATTAAGTTCTAAGGATAATACTGCTCCAGAAATTCAGGTTATAGTTCTTGATACTAGAACTAATCGTTATCATGTGTTTGGATCAGCAAAATATACTCCTGCTGGTTTAATCCAATCAGGAAAAGCCAATGATGATTATAGAAAACTGGATTTTGAAAATGTTCCATTTATTAATAAAAATGATGGTATAGAAAAACAGTATTTGTATAATGATTTTAATAATATTTCTACTTTGTATGATACTTATTTAAAAGGACCAGATGCTGTTTCAGAATTATATAATTATATTAGTTCTAAGCCAAATACTGGTTTTGTTTGTCAGAAGAATTCAAGATTGGTATTTTATCCAAGAGCTATTGATAATATAAATTATATGAAATCTGATGATAAATTTGGTATATCAACAATGGATATTAAGTTATTTGATTATGAAGGTAAAGAAATATCTATTAATACAACTTCAACAGATAGGTCTTTCGAAAATGTTTTCCGTCAGGAAAACTATGATAAAGACGGTAATTTAAAAGCAGGAATGCAGCCTTATAAGCTTATTATTACCGCTGAAGATAAAGCAAATCCTGTTAATAAACGAGTATTTGAACTTGATATCGCTGTTCTCGGTAGAACCTTAGATATCAGAACATTAGAAGAAAAACGTGAAAGAGTAGATTAACAGAGATAAAAAAATACCGCACTTTTGGGTGCGGTATTTTTTTTGCTTTAAATCTCTAATTAGTAATGGTATTGCAGCATTCCCTGTAGCCTGTAGTCATACCCGAAGAACATATCGTTGCTCAGTGATATTGGTGCCGCAAATGTTACAGACATACCGTCTTTCACGAAGTATCTCATACCAAGAGTAAGGTCTGTGCTTTTACCATTGTTTGTTCCGTCGAAGTGATTTATTTCTCCGATGAATGTAAATGATTCATTGGCTTTGTAATCAAAACCTACATTAATGAATACGCCTTCATGTTCGGTATTGTCTTTGCTGGAACCTCTATAACCGCCGTTCAGATGTATGTTTCCACCTTCTTTGCGTTTGCTTGAGATACCGCCGAAGATTTCCCAGGCGTTATCGGTTTCAGCATTGCCAATGTCTATATCACTGGTTGGGAAGAATGCGCCTAAACCTATACAGGTTGCCATTTCATCTGTCTGAGAACTGAATTTGAAACGAAGTTCGCAGTCTCCGATACCAGAATCTGTGCCGTCTCTGAAATTATAGGTTACAGGTGCGAAAACATCATAAGATTCTACTGGAAGCACGAAAGCAACTTCGAAGTTTTCCCCTGAATAAGTAAGAATGAAAGGAAATCTATAAAAGTCTCCTTCTTCACCAGCAACCAATCTATTGCCTTCACGTTTTTCGATAGAGTTCCACATGAAACCGATAGCAGTAGAAAATTTGTTTTCACCTAGTGTAAAGGCTGAATAAGTGTTGACAAGACCGGTTAGCCCGGAAAAGCTCACGTCATATCTTTCTTCGCTTTTTAAACGGAATCTGCTATTGTCGCCGCTTCCTGGAAGAATAATCTGAGGCAAACCAGCGTCAGAATAAATGACAGCATCATCATTGCTTGTTACTGGCGGCAATGGAAGGTTGGTAACAGAATTATCCGGAGCTGGGGCTGTTGGCATAGCATCATAGCTTGAACCTATTGTTCCTCCACCGTAAGCGCTAATTGGCTGATAGATGGGTTCTTGATAGGTCGGGTAACCCAAAGATGGATTATAGCTGTTGCCATTATAATTCTGATTAGAATACATACTGCTTTGGTAATCGTTCTGAGGCTGCTGTCTCATAAGAGTGCCCTGACCTCTTTCCAGCTTGGTTGCCGGAATTTCCAAAACCTGACCAATCTTAATAGCACCAGGATTGCTGATGTTGTTTGTTTCAGCAATAAGTTTCCACTTAGTGGTAGTGCCAAAGAATTTTTTGGAAATGGAGCCTAGGGTATCACCTTTCTTTATTGTATAGGTTTGATAACCAGTAGTAACAGAACCGCCATTCCAATTGCTGTCAGCACTTGTTGAGTCTTCTATATAGAAATCTTCATTAAGTGGTGGAGCAGCCATGTATTCGTCATTGTATTGACCGAATGCAGCTGGAGCCATTGCAATAAGCATCATGGCCACAGTTATTATTGAATTATGCCGTTTTTTCATGGAACTGTTGTTCCTTTCGAGAGTCTTAAATTCAAGCTTTACACTTTTTCAGCTCATCTATTCGGCAGTTTTCTTTAATTCTTTAATGAAAAAATGAAAATTAGTTTTTATCGTTTTTGGTTTTTAGAGTTTTTATTGTTACAGGAATAGAAGTTAATTAATTTTCTTTAAATAGCCGATATAAGAGGAAAAGGAAAACTAGAATAGGGTAAATTTAGGAGCAAACATGTCATCAGAAGAACTGTTAGAGCAATTTTTAAACTATCTTTCAGTTGAAAAAGGTTTAAGACCCAAATCTTTGGAAGCTTATCGCCGGGATTTGCAGGATTGGATTGATTTCTCAAAAGAACAGGGTAGAACTATTATTGATTCTACTGTTGAAGGTTTACTCCAAAGATTCTCTATTCATATGCATGACAAAGGTTTGTCTCCACGTTCCATGGCCCGTAAATCTTCTGCTTTAAAGGGTTTCTATCGCTTTCTTCTTCGTGAAGGTATAACGGATTTCGACCCGACAGCCATTTTAGAGCGCCCCAAAATAGGCCGGCCTCTTCCAAAGGTTATGACTATAGAGGAAATAGAACGAATTTTGAAACAGCCCGATGAAAAGACAGCATTAGGTTTAAGAGACAAAGCTATGCTGGAATTGCTTTATGCAACAGGTATACGTGAATCTGAACTTATTAGTTTAAAATTAGGCGATGTTAATACTGTTGCTGAATTTCTTAGTGTTGAAGGAAAAGGCGGACGCGAGCGAGTAGTTCCCGTTGGTAGTTTTGCATTGTCGGCCATAGATGAGTATTTGCTTAAAGGCCGTCCAAAACTTTGCAAAGATATTACAGAAAGAACTCTTTTTTTGAATCCATACGGTAAACCTATTTCTCGTATGGGTATCTGGAAAGTTATTAAGAAATATTCTCTAATGGCTGGAATCAGTCATGATATTTCACCTCACGTTTTCAGACATTCTTGTGCTACGCATCTGCTTGAAGGCGGTGCCAGCATTATGGCTGTCCAGGAAATCCTTGGTCATGTTGATGTTTCAACTACTCAAATTTACACACATCTTACTGCCAAAGACCTTAAAGATATCCACAAAAAGACTCATCCGAGGGGAGAATGATAAAAACTAAAGCAATAGCCGTTTATAAGAAAAGACACAGCGGAATTCTCTGTTGTGTGCTTTTGGCTATTTTAGCTATATTGCTTAGTTTTGATGCTGCAAGAGCTCAGGAACCAATTCTTATAACTCCTATGCAGGCAGAAGATTATTACGAATCACTATCAATAGACTCTGAAGCTGTTTCTGAAGATGAAGAAGACTTAAAACAACCTGTTTCATCAGAAGTTGATATTGTTGAAGTAACAGATTTTGATTTGTCTGCAGATTCTGTTGCTGTTGATGATGATTCAGAAGAAGAAATAAAAGTTTCTAAAAAGGTAAATACTGCTGAAAATCTAAAACCTCAAAAAATAGAAGAAAATGAAGATATTCCTTTGATAGAAGACAATGAAGATATAGAATTCTTTGACGACGAAGATGAAGACGGGAATATTCTGACCGCTGATACAGTAGCCGTTCCAGATGCTCCTAATGTTGAAAAAGTTGAAGTTTCTAAAAAAGATGGTAAACCCAATCTGCCTTCTTCTCAGGTAATTCGTTATGCAAAACGTTTCTGGGATGAAGCGGAAGAAAAATACGACAAACATAATATAGATATTTCGGGTACCAAAACTTTTGAAATGAAAAAATCAAAAGTTTCAGGCGACGTAAGCCATTTTTCTACAGAACATTATGATTGTTACCCTGGTTTTAAGATGAATCAGAGTCTTCATCTTGAAATAGACGGCAATATAGATGAAAAATCTACTGTTCATGCTGTTTTGGATGATACAGAAGACGAAGATAGAAAGTTTACTGTTACTATAGATTCTAATAAATGGAAATTTGTTCTCGGTGACTTCCCCATAGCTTTAAAAGGCAGCAAGTTTGCGCTTTATAGCAAAGAAGTCAGAGGGGTTATGGCTCAAGGATATTTCCATAACAAAGTCAGGTCTACATTTCTGTATACTCAATCTAAAGGGCTTTCACGCCGTGAACAGTTTAGAGGTGCCGGTCAGCAGCAGGAATACAGGTTGCAGGTTTCCCCAATTGTTCAAGAATCTGAAAAGGTATATATAGACGGAATTCAGTTGATAAGAGGAACTGACTATCAGATTGATTACGAAGAAGGTATTGTTAAATTCGCCCAGTCTGTTTTACCAATCGAAATGACAAGATGGATAGTTGTTGAATACGAATCTAACGATGAAGATATGGCATTTACACGTAATCTTTTTGGAACCAGACATGAATACATCAGAAGTGAAGGCCGTACTATCGGGGTAACCTGGTTAAGAGAATTCGACCATAGTTCTCCTAAGGCAGGTGCTGATGTTGATAATGCTTCTGGCACCATAACTCCTATGACACATGATATTTATGAAGCAGATATTGATTGGAAACTAGGTAAAGGTTTTTCTGTAACTGGTGAATATGCTGTTTCCAAATATGACCCGAATATAAAAGCCGAAACATTGGATGAAGATAAAGAAATAACTGGTTATGCTGCTAGTTTTGGGGTTAATGGGAAAACCAATAAAATTGAAGCTTCTGCATCTTATGATAGAGTTGATAGCAAATTTAAGACTATAGGCCGTGAAGATGGTGTTATAGAACTTGGCGAACGCGGTCTAGTCGACGATATTATCAGCAGTAAGGCAAATTTAACTTATAAGTTTGACCATGTTTGGAGTGGCTTTGCTGATGGTGAAAAATCTAGAACTAATATAGACAATAACCCGGCAGAATCTAAGATTGATTTTGTAAAATATAACGGCGGTTTTATCTGGGAAAGAAATAATGAAAATCGTTTCGAAGTTCGCAGTGGTAGGCAGTCTGATAAAGAATTTTTAGACTTTGGCACTACTATTAATTCCGATATGACTAAAGATTCTTCTTCGGTTGTTTACGACCGCCAGGTTGGCAAGGTTAAAACTCAGTCAAAGGCAGAACGAATTGCTTATAAAGATGATATAAATGTTGCCTCTGATTCAGAAGTAATTGAATTGAACTTCAATATGAGCAGTCAGTTGGATGAAAAGATAAGCTGGACGGCAGGGGTTTCCCGTATAACCGTTGAAGATGAAATTGTATTGAAGGGTTTGCGTTCTGAAACAACAAACTATGAATTAACAATGAATTATGAACCAAGTTCTAAATTCATTGTTAAAGGAGAATTTCAATTCCGTAGAGCTGATGATTTTTATGATAATTCCAGAGAAGACAGCAAACTTGCTGATTCTCAGATTGTTTACGAACCTAATGATGATTTAAAATCTACTTTTAAATATAAAGTAGAAAACACTTCTAAGATTACCAGAGACCCAAGTTTAGACCCAACTCAGTATATACTGCCGTCTAGCCTACCAAGTTATGTTTTAGAAGAAGATCAAGTCTTGAACAGATTTGAAAACCCTGTTGAAAAAACAACTATCAACAGCACTACTGATTATCAAATATCCAAGAATCTAGCTGCTTATATTGATTGGCGCAGACGTGATATTGATGATAAAAAGACCAGTCTGAATATTTCCAAGACTGACCGCAAAACTTATGAATTGCGCTATACACCTCTTGAAAAGCTTAGTTTCACTACAGAATATGAAACAGGTTTTAGTGTGAACCACGATACAGTCGCTGAAACAAGAGATTGGCTCAAGTCTTTTCAGCTTCGTCATGAAATGACAAAGGGTTATATATTGGAAGCAACATATGAGGAAACTGATGAAGACGATATCTATGATAACAATAATGATGAATACAAGAAGAGCAAGATTTTAGAATTACAAAGACCTGTTAACAACAAAGTCACTTTAGAATTCGGACTTCAGCATAATGATATATTCTCGAAGAATCCAAGTGAAGAATTCGAAAAACGTTTTGCCGTAACCCTTACCCCATCTTCAAAGAGTCAAAGATACAAGTTCTTTGCCAATCACAAAAATATTGATGCTGAAATTAAAGGCGAATATTATGAAGGCGGCGTTAATTTCTCTCAGTTTATCGGAACAGATACCATGATTGACGGAGAAGTCAAGAAGGTTCATTCTACAAAAACTAATGCAGGTGAAGGCTATGATTCTGTTGTTGCTAATGCTAAGGTTGTTATAACTTTCTAAATTTTATAGTAGTTTCTATACCAATCAACAAATTTGCCAATTCCTATTTCTAATGGGGTTGCTGGTGAAAAACCAGTATCCTTCATTAAATCGCTTACATCAGCGTAGGTTGCAACAACATCTCCGGCTTGCATAGGCATAAATATCTTTTCTGCTTTTTTACCACATTTTTCTTCTATGGTTTCTATGAACTTAAGCAGTTCTACAGGTTGGTTATTGCCTATGTTATAGATTTTATACGGTGCTTTGCTTGTGCTTGGGTCAGGATTAGAAGCGTCAAAATCAGGATTAGCCTGGGGAATAAGGTCTGCAACTCTGACTACGCCTTCAACAATATCATCAACAAACGTGAAGTCGCGTTTCATGTGACCATTGTTGAAAACCTTTATTGGTCGGCCTTCAAGTATGGCACTTGTAAATAAGAATGGAGCCATATCTGGTCTGCCCCAGGGCCCGTAAACGGTAAAGAATCTTAAGCCAGTTGTGGGTAAGCCGAATAAATGCGAATAAGTATGAGCCATAAGTTCATTTGATTTTTTTGTGGCTGCATAAAGAGAGACTGGGTGGTCTACATTGTCGTGAACAGAAAAAGGCATCGAAGTATTCATTCCATAAACCGAACTGGAAGAAGCATAGACAAGATGAGCGGTTTTATGGTGTCGGCAGGCTTCAAGTATGTTTAAGAAGCCGACTATATTGGAATTTATATAGGCATCAGGGTTTTGAAGACTGTATCTGACACCAGCCTGAGCGCCGAGGTTTATAACTCTGTCAAAGTTAGTTTGGTCAAAAGCCTTGTTTACTGTTTCTTTATCAGCTAAGTCTGCTTTAATAAATGTAAAATTATGGTCTTTTTGAAGAATTGCAAGTCTGTCTTGTTTTAGCTTTGTATCGTAATAATCGTTTATATTATCGAAACCAACAATCTTGTGACCTTTTTTCAGCAACGCAAGACAAAGATGAAAACCTATAAAACCTGCTGCACCTGTTACCAATATATTCATAACTAAAGAATATCCCTTTTGAAATTTTGTATATTATATCATTATTTTGGGGATAATGATTATAAAAAAGTATTTGAATTATGGTTATTGATTCTTATTCCTTACTTCTTTATTCCTCAGTTTTCTTCATTTTTTCACCTAATTATTAGGCTCCAACTCAACATCTTATGGAACAGTGTTTTTGGTTGTTCAATCGACAGGGACAAGAGCGAGACGAAAACCTAAGCTGTAACCGCCCATTTTTGGACGCCAGGGGGCTCGAGCTGTAGAACGACAGGTTGAAGCAGAATCAGCATAACTGCCACCACGTATAACACCAAAAGGATCCGAACGTATAACACTAAGAGGATGTTCAAACCTTGTTGTTTTACCTTTATTATGAAAACTTATCTCAAATTCGTTTACAGGATCTGTTACTGCTTCGGTCGGATAATCCACAAAAACATCTTTGCATAATTCTGCAACATTGCCATGCATATCGTAAATGCCCCAGGCATTCGGCTTCTTTTGTCCAACGTCATGGGCCGCATAAAGCATTGAAATATCCTTATATTTAGCATAGTCATTGTATTTTGTATTACCATTGTTTTCTCTATACCAGGCTACTTCGTCAGTATTAACGAAGTTTTTCTCTGTTCCAGCTTTACAGGCATATTCCCACTGTGCTTCTGTCGGCAGGTCAAATTTATACCCAGGGGGTAACTGGTTTTTAAATAGTGAATTAATTTTCTCTAAAAAGCTTTCTATTTTTGGTGCAAATTTATATTTTTTTTCTTCTCTAACGTAATATGAGAGGTCTTCTTCTTTTCTTCCAGAGAGTATATCTCGAAGTTTTACATATTCCATTGGTTTATTGGGATCTTTAATCATATCTGTATCTTTCATAATAAATTCAAACTCTTCTTTCCCCATAACATATTCATACTGACTTTGAGTGACTTCGTATTTACCAATATAGAAAGGCTTTGAAATAATAACCTTATGAGGTTTTTCGTTATAATTAAAACCATACAGAGTTCTATGCCATTCCTGGAAGGACATTTCCTTGCTACCTATTTTATATGTAGTAGCCGAGTATTTTGGAATAAGGTATTCATTTATGTATTCTTCATCGCTGCAACCCATAATAAAATCACCTGCAGGGCACTCTATCATTTCTATTGGAAGACCGCTACCCGCGTTAAATTTCAAAATCTTTCTAGTTGCAGAGGCTGTTTTTTCTTTGTTTGTTTCTGCAAAACATATTGAAGCAAAGGAAAAAGATGCCAAAATTAGAATTATTAATATATATTTTATTTTCATGTTTTCTCTTTCAACACTTGATTAATTCAATTATTTAATCAAGTCTAGTACAGATACATTGATATTGTCAATTTCTAAAGCTTCCCCTTGAGGGGAAGTGGTTCCGTAGGAACCGTAAGGGTGACCGAGTTATAGTAAATTTTGTTTAGCGATAGCGTATTATAATTGGTTTTTATTGGTTGAAAAAGGCAAAAAGCATAAACGGACAAAAGACAACCGACTAAGGACAAACGATATCTTGGACAACAACAGCTGTAAGCTACAAGCTTTAAGCTTTAAGCCAGAAATACTTACTACAAACTTGATTATTACTTATGTCTGGCTTGTAGCTTGAAGCTTAAGGCTTATAGCTTAATAACATTATATAGAAATGCTTATCGGTACTATGTGGGAAAACATTAAGAAGATGGCTGAAGGTAGATCTCTTGAAGTAGAAATGAGCCAGTGTATATGCGGTGGTCAGGGAACAATATTCAAGGTATTTCAGAGCAAAGATGGTCTGACTAACAGAATTGAAGTTACCAAAGGGTTAGTCAAAGTTACTCTGAATGATGGAAACAGCGTTGAAGTTTCCGGTGGTCATAGGATAAATATGACTTCCGGTGCAGATTATAGCATGACAGAATTAACTTCAGCAGAACTCAGCAGTCTTGAAAATGAATTCAGGGAAAAACTGAGAAAAATGGATGAAAAGCTTGATGCCGGGCAGTTGAGCAATAAAATTTCAAAACAGACTTCTGATATAAACAGTACAAAGGCTGCTTTTGAAACAACATATAAGACATTGAAGGAACAGCAGGAAACGGCATACAAAGCCAAAGAACTTGATGCTTTGCGGAATATTTCCAGACAGCTTGATAAACTGGAACTGCAGGCCAGCCGTTATAAAGGCGCTTTAAAGGAAGCAGAAGCCACTATTTCGGTAGCAAAGCAGAAGTCTGTATCTTCCGCAGGAAATGAGGAAAATGCTTTAAAGGACTGCTGGTCGGTTGTTGAAAACATAGAAAAACTCAAGACAGATAATAAAAATACAATTGATAAGCTGAAGGAAGAATTGAAAAAGTCCTCGGGTGTGATGGGTTTCGGCAGAATAGATGCTCTTTATATTGAGGCAAAAAGTCTGTCAGAAGATATTTCTGACGGTTTAAGCCATGATTTTTATAAGAGTGCCAGGGAAAAGTTTGAAAAATTTCTGAATGATTTAAGCAAAGGCGAAGCTTCCGAGCAAAATGCTTTCGTTAAAAATTATGTGCAGAAAATGATAAAACAGCTTGATTCTGTTCCAGAAAGCGATGCTGTGATGAAAAAAATGAAGTATATCAATAGAAATATTTCTTCTTATATGAAAGAAGTCAGAAAACGTCTTGCTCAGCATAAGACTATTGACAGCAAGTCAAAATTAGAAGTAAAGAAATTTTTCATTGAAAATGCCGAAAGAACCTTGTCTAACTGCAGCAGAATAACTAAGGTCTACGAAAAGACTGATAAGATGTTTACAAAACTTGAAACTGATTTCGAGAAATCTGCTTATCAGACTTCAGAGTATAAAGAATGTCAAGAACTCTGGAAAA
The DNA here is from genome assembly GCA_017526725.1 of Candidatus Rifleibacteriota bacterium. The sequence continues at coordinate 2,817 of JAFXRA010000183.1, read as the reverse complement.
AGATAAAACAGACTATGCCAGAACTTGAAGGCGAAGTTTCAGCACTCTCCGCCGCTGTCGCTGCTGTAAAGGCTCAGCTCACTCCCGCTCCCGCTGGTGAATAATACCCCCTTTTGTAAAGGGGGATTAAGTGGGATTTTTTAAAAGTTTATTTATAGTAAGTTTTTGTTAATGACAAAAATATTGAAAAGTGTATATTTTATATATAAAATATATTGAAAAGTGTAAAATATTCTAGGTATATTTACATTGAAAAATGTAAGGAGCTATATATGCTTTTTCGTAAACTTCAGCAAAATATAGAAAAGTATCTTACATCAGACTGCAAAAGAATTCTTCTTGTTGATGGTGCTAGACAAGTTGGCAAAACATATTTGATTAGATATTTGGGAAATAAGCTATTTAAGAATTTTATAGAAATAAATCTTGCTGAAGATGAAATGGGGAATCGCTATTTCAAAGATATAAAAAACGTAGATGATTTTTATCTTCAGTTGAGTATGATTGCTGGTGATAAGATGGGTAATAGCAAAGATACTCTTGTTTTTCTGGATGAAATTCAGACCTATCCCAGACTTATGGAACTTCTGAAATTCTTACAACGAGATAAACGCTTTAAGTATATTGCGAGCGGTTCTTTGCTTGGGGTTACACTGAAGACAACTAGTTCAATTCCGATTGGAAGTATCGAAACAATAAGAATGTATCCTCTGGATTTTGAAGAGTTTCTTATTGCCAATAATTTTGGCGAAATGGCTATTTCAAACTTAAGAAACAAGTTTGAAAAAGAGGAATCATTGCCAGAGAATATTCATAATAAGGTAATGGATTTGTTTAAGAAATATTTGCTAGTTGGTGGATTGCCTGATTCCGTAAATATTTATATTAGTGAGAAAAACATTGCTGCAATTAGAAGGTATCAAAAAGAAATTCATTCCTATTATATTGCCGATGCAACAAAGTACGAAGAGCAAAGAAAATTAAAAGTTTCAAGAATTTATAGTTTATTACCATCAAATATGGGAAATAAAAAGAAACGCGTAGTAATAAAAGATATAGAAAATAAAAAAGGCAGTCGTGTTTCCAATTATACTGATGAATTTGATTATTTGGTAAGCGCAGGCATAGCTTTGGATGTGAAAGCAATTTCAACACCTGTTTTTCCTCTTGTGGGAAATAGTGGAAAAAACTTGTTAAAGCTATATTTAAGCGATGTGGGAATTTTAACAGGGATACTCTTCCAGAATAATATTAGAGCTATTCTGGATGATATAAAAAGCATAAATCTTGGTTCTGTATATGAGTCTGTTGTTGCTTCTGAATTAAAAGCCCACGGTTTTGAATTGTATTATTATGATAACAGAGATAAAGGTGAGGTTGATTTTCTGATAGATGATTATGACTCTTTATCTGTAATACCAATAGAAGTTAAGTCTGGTAAGGATTACCAGATTCACAGTGCTCTTAATAAATTTGTTACAACAGAAGCATATAACATAAAAAAAGCTTATGTTTTTTCGAATACACGTGAAATAAAACATAAAGGTAATATTACTTACTTACCCATTTATTATATTATGTTTTTGCGACCCGGAACGGAACCTATTTCATTTTAGCATGTTTATAATGATGTTCCCCCACTAATAGTAAAGTAACACTATCCTTAATAAAAATTATATTTAAAGTAGTCATTGTTTTTTGTTTTTAGAAGCTTTTGCTTCTCTTGTTTTTATTGTTGTAAGTCTACCCATTGTCATAAACGTATAGCTTTCAGGGCTAAAGCCCATACGCTATACTTATTATGACAAATGTGTAGACTTATAAAACGAATAAACAATCACACCTCACACCAATAAAACCCCTAAAACTGGATGAACTTTGTTTTGCTTTCAGCAACGCCACGCCTCTTTTAGAGGCTTGCAATGATGGTTTTCAAAAAACATTAAAAATTTTTAATATTTTTATAAAAAAGTTATTGACTTTAGAAATTTGTTTGTGATATATTAACTTTCCTCGGTTGGGGGAACAAGATCTTTGATAAACGAATCGCAAATCCGAAAAACCTTAAACTTTGAAGCGTAGCAATACGTAGAGCCGTGCGTCGGCCTTAATGAAGGCAAGAGCTGAACTGGTGACAGTTCATAAGCCTTTAGGTGAACAAAAATAAGCCATGACCGGAATCGAGCCCGAATCCAAAGAAAGGTAGAAGGAAGAAACCCCAGAGAGGGAGCGCCACTCGGGTCACACCGAGGGAGAGCAACTTCAAAGGTGCAGAGAAACCCCAAGGCAGTCGAAACTGCGAAGGCGGGAAAGGCAGACCTTATGGTCGAGCGGGGCACTAGAAGCCAGATACCTCAAAGGGAGTCAGAAGGTCAAGAGAGAGAGCCGCGACAAAGCGAGGATGAAACCGAGCAAGGACAAGGCACGGAACAACCGGGAGAAAGCTCCGAGGCTGAACCGAATCTCATAACGGAAACCAGCTCAAAGGAAACGATGAGCCAGGGGTCAGAGCGAAGCGAGGTCGCAAAACGGAACGAACGAAAGCGGCCAAGAGGTAAGGGAACCCACGCAGACTCTGGAAGAAATCCGAAAAGAGACGGGAAACAGCGAGGGAAGCAAGGAGCTGGAGACAGCAACCGACCGGATGTGACGTAAGACTCTGAAGACCATAACCCTCGAAGTGCCAGTGGGGCGGAACAAACCCACAAATCGGAAGAACGCCAACCACCCGTTAAGAGGCTGAGAAAACCTGGAAATGGGGAGCGACGGAGTGACATCCGCCTGTCACGTTCAACGAAGACGGCGCTGTAAGGGAAC
>JAFXRA010000182.1 GCA_017526725.1 Candidatus Rifleibacteriota bacterium | reverse complement strand
TATTTATTCTTTTTGCTTCTATTACTGGTTTTGCCAAAACAGAACCAACGCCGCTACAACAAAGAATATCTGAATTATTTCAATATCGTTCGGCAATAGTAAGCTATCTTGGGCCAGAAGGAACTTACACCCAGGAAGCCTGTGAAAAATTCTTTGGGAAACGATGCATTTTCAAGCCATTTAAAACAGTAAATGATGCTGTAAAGTCTCTTAACGAAAAGAATAGCAACTATGCTGTTATTCCCCAGGAAAATACAATAGGCGGTGCCGTTATAGATTATATTGATACTCTTATAACCCAAACAAATGTTTCAGTTGTTGGAGAAGTGGAACTGCCAATTAATCAAAATCTTCTAGCTCTTAAAGAAGCTAAGTTGAGCGACATAAAAAAGGTTTATTCCCATAAACAGGGAATTGCTCAAGGGAAAGATTGGATTAAGGAAAACCTGCCAGACGCAGAAGTTATAGAGGTTTCAAGCACTGCAGCTGGTGCAAAAATGGTTTCTGAAAGCCAAGACATTTCTTGTGCAGCCATAGCTTCTGTCGGCAGTAGCAAAGTATACAAATTAAATATTCTTGCAAGAAATATACAGAACAACGACAACAACAAGACTCGTTTTTATATTTTATCACTCAGAGAACCTTCATTAATAAAATCTGATAGACTCGCTTTTATAGCAACTGGTTCCGCAAAGGATTTACCTGCTTTAATGCAAAAAATGAAAGAACTGCAAATGAAACTTATTGCTATACATGACCGCCCTCAAAAAACGGTGCTTGGGCAGTATCATTATTTAATTGAATGTTCTGATATCGATTATGATAGCTATAAAAAACTAATTGATAACAGCCCGTTTAAGTTTCGCTACTTAGGCAGTTTTGAAGTTAAGTAAAGCAATAAAAAAATGTTATTTATTACTTATTTTAAATAATAAATTTAAGAACGTCAAAAAACAAAACCAATCACAACAATCATAACCATAATCAAGAGAGATAAGGGAACAGTTGACAATGGTACAACTCTATGATAGAACTATCGCCAAAATTAAAAGTAACTTAGGTTAGAATTCATAGAAGTTTAACCATCAAGGGAATAAAAACAGGAATCTGATTTAAGAAGCGAGAATAACCTTGCAGTGTACAGGGCATTCTCGCTTTTTTGGTTAAAAAATATACTCAAAGAAGCGTGAATTATTGAAAGATTATGCATCAATTAAGTTTGTACAAAGCATAACTTGATGATTATTAAGCATAAAATTGAAGGAAAAAACACAAATGAGTATATCTAATATCATTACTCTCTTCGGAGGTATAGCGCTTTTCCTTTTTGGCATGTCTGTAATGGGCGACGGTTTAAAAAAGGTCGCTGGAAGCAAATTGGAGAGTTATTTATATAAACTCTCTAATACTCCCATAAAAGGTGTGTTGCTTGGTGCTGGCGTTACCGGCATAATCCAATCCTCATCAGCAACATCTGTCATGGTTGTAGGCTTTGTTAACTCTGGAATGATGAAAGTAAAGCAAGCCCTGGCAGTAATAATGGGAGCTCTTGTTGGCACAAGCATTACGGGATGGATTATCTGTCTTTCTTATATGAAGGAAAGCTCAGGGTTAGTTTCCTTGCTTTCAACTTCTTCTATCAGTGCCATAGTTGCAATCATTGGAACAATACTTAGAATGACCTCAAAAAATCAGGCCAAACGTCAAGTTGGTGATATTCTGCTTGGATTTTCAGTTTTGATGTATGGTATGCAAGCCATGAGCAATGCTGTGGCACCTCTTAAAGATAGTCCCAGCTTCATCAGCCTTATGACAGCTTTCTCAAATCCTCTTCTCGGTATCCTCGTTGGAGCTGCATTTACAGCAGTTCTACAAAGTGCTTCTGCAGCAGTAGGTATCTTGCAGGCACTTTCCGTTACAGGAACTATTGATTTCGAGGAAGCATTTCCCTTACTTCTTGGTATAGGAATAGGTGCAGCCGTTCCTGTTCTGTTTTCTGCTATTGGTGCTAGAACAGATGGTCGCAGAACCGCCTGGTCTTATTTAATTATCCAAACCATAGGGGTCATTATTTGTGCAGCAGGGTATTACCTTTTGGATGCTTTAATAGGTTTTAATATTAACAAAATGGTCATGAATCCTGTGAATACAGCCTTTGTCAACACGGCATTTCGTGTGATTTGTGTGGTCATATTACTTCCTTTTAATTCTTTAATAGAAAAAATGCTGAATTATCTGTTCCGAGAAAGTATTCAGGAACATAAAGCAAATGTTAACTTTAATCGCTTGGATGAACGTTTTCTTCGTCATCCTACTCTTGCCGTTGAACAAAGCCGAATGACCATAAACGCTATGGCCAGATTAGCTAAAGAAAACTTATTTGATTCCATTTCTCTAATTTCCGATTATGACGATACTAATGCTAAGAAAGTAGAACAAAAAGAAGGTCTTATTGATCAATTCGAAGATAAAATAGGCACTTATCTGATGAAGCTCAATAGCTCTGAACTTAACCCTGTTGATAATGAACGTGTCTTCGAATTTCTGCATACTCTCAGTGATTTTGAACGTATCGGCGACCATGCATTGAATATTTGTCAGGTGGCTCAGGTAAAAAAGTCTAAGAAAATCAACTTTTCTGATAATGGCAAACATGAAATAGAGATACTCATTGAAGCCATTAAGGAAATAATAGAAATTTCTTTTGCAGCATTTTTTAAAGATGATTTAGAAAAAGCCTATTCTGTCGAACCGCTAGAAGACCGAGTAGATGAGTTATGTAGTGAATTAAAACTTCTTCATGTTGATCGTTTACGTTCGGGAACATGCTCACTGGAAGTTGGCTTCGTTTTCAATGATTTATTGACCAACTTCGAGCGTGTTGCTGACCATTGCTCTAATATTGCTATTGCAATGATTGAACTCAACAAAAACGAATACCAAACCCATGACTATAAACTTAATCTTAAAGAACTGCATTCTTATGATTTCGATACAATATACGCTAGGTACGCTGAGAAATACAAAATATAGATTTAGTAGTATCTACCTACTCATATTAAGCTACAAGTTTATCAATCTCTTTTTTTAGAGATAAGAGATGAGAGATAGATTGCCACGCAGTCTAGCGACTGCTCGCAGAGGCTGTGCAAAAACTAATTTTAACTCCTAATTAGATTGTGCTAATTGCCTACACATTTGTCATAAAAAGTATAGCGTATGGGCTTTAGCCCTGAAAGCTATACGTTTATGACAATGGGTAGACACAAACAAATAAATACTGATTTTTCATCAAATTTCGAGTTTTAGCACAGCCTCTGCGAACGAAAGATAGCGAAGTGTGGCAATCTAGTTTTTTTTGAATATACTAACAATTAGTTGGAATAATACGATTATATCTTTCTAAAAATTCATTTTTGAAGGATTCTTGCATTTCTTCTGGTAAAAAAGAACGAGAAAGAGCTTCGTCTAGTTTATTGATTGCTAACTTTAAGATGGCAGAATAATTCTTTTTAAACTGAATATCGCTTAAACCAATATTAAATGCGAATTTTTTGAAATGATTAAAAGTAAAATTGGATTTTTTTCCACATAAAGAAAGAGCTAATTCTTCCTTATCGGCTGGCATAACAAGCTTAACAGGCACCAAATCATAAGCTGGCGACAATTCCCAAAAATTCTTATTCCTATGAATTAAAGAGAAATTCTTGAGATGCATATCTGAATTTCCAATTAAAAAACAAAAAACAGTAATTTGAAAAAATCTAATTAAATCCAAGCCAAAATTGTCAGAAAATTTAACTATACCTTTGGCAATCTGCTCCATTGAGCCTTGATATTTCTGGTTTGTTTGCTTATTCGTAAGCTGACAAAAATCTTCCATGTGAATAAGACCAGTCTTTGTTCTATCCATTCTTTTTGTAATATAAGCCAGTTTTTCATCTTTTAATGGAATTAAACCAAATTCAGCAGTATCAATATTACAAAGCCTGGCAAAAAGCATTGCAAAATGCTCAGATTCTGGCATAAAAGGCCAATCTGGTGTTTGAGGTTTTAAAATATAATTTCCTTCCAAACCAACTAAAGTAAGTCTGGAATTAGATTTGTTCCCTTGTTCCAAGTGTAATGAAAGCTTAGGCTGAACTCCAGGAACAGAAATACGATTTGTTATTATTTTTTTGGCTAATTCGTTCAAATCTTCCTGACTGTAATTAAAAATAGGAATTTTAGTAGAATTAAAAAGCTTTTTTAAGCAATTAGCATGATAACTTTCAGATGAAGTTTTATTCTTTTTCCCACAAATATAACATCTTTCAGACATTTGAAACCTCAACAACAGAAACTGCGCCAATACAATCTTTGCAACAGGCGAGCAAAAGCCCCATTCTATCATTAGCATCAAGTTTCCAATTCTTTTCTGCTATATCTAACAACCAACCTTCAGGAATCAAACCATCGAAAAATGGGAATAAAACTCTGTCTCTATATTCTTTTTGATTTAATGGAAATAGTTTGCTTATAGGAACAGCTTCATCGAAAGCTATATACTCATCATTGTATATAAAGGAATAACCGTTTTCATCTTCTGTTAATCTGCCAGCCAAATTGCCATAAATATAAATATCTGCTGCTCTCATAAGTATTATTCCATTTTAAGCTTTACAGGGCCAAGACAGTGACCAAAAAGAAACAACACATCATTAACCTTATCAATGCGAAGAGTAGATTTACCTTTTTCTAATTCCCTTATAAAGCGGATTCCAACACCAGCTTTATCAGCTAATGATCGCTGAGTCAGTTTATGCAGTTTCCTATTATATTTAACAAATTCTGATATAGAAGAATTATTGTTCATTTTATACCCGTTCGGTTATAAATTTTATTATTATATCAACAATTATACCCGATAGGGTTTATTTGGTCAAGATATAAGATAAAAACTGTAAACTGCGAACTAAAAAAGATCAACAGAGCAGAAAGCTATAGCGCGGAGAGCGGGAAAGGCAAAAGCCTTTTCTTAGAGATAAGAGATGAAGAGGAGAGATAAGGGAATTGTTTAGCTGATGGAAGTTTTAAGCTTTAATTAACATTTTACTAAGTGTTATATTTCTACGACTAACCTTTTTTAGAGAGGAGAGCGAGCAAGGCTAAAGCCTCTTTTAGAGCTATAGAGCAACAGAGCTTAGAGCGGCAGGGAAATATTTTAGCTTAGCACCTACTTAATTAACACTTTTGAAAGAGTTTTTACAAGCTGATCTCTGTCGATAGGCTTTGAGATATGCCCGTTCATTCCAGCATTTAGAGCATTTTTAACATCTTCTTCAAAAGCATTGGCTGTCATAGCAAAAATAGGAACACTTGCTTTATTTTTATCTTCTAAAGCTCTTATTGCTTTTGTAGCTTCATATCCATCCATTTTTGGCATTTGAACATCCATCAAAACTGCATCATAATAATTTGGCTCCGCAGCTATTATTTTGTTCAAGGCATCTTCGCCATCAACAGCTTCTTCAACTTCAAATCCATAGATTTTTAGCATGGCGATGCCTATTTGTCGATTAATCATCATATCGTCTGTCAAAAGCAGTCTTTTACCAGCAAATGAAGAGGGATCAACAGCAATACTTTCTTTTGTTTCTATATTTTCTTCTTTATTAATAGTTAATTCTAAAGTAACAATAAACTCAGAACCCTTTTGTGGAGCAGTATTTAATTTTATATCACCGCCAAGAAGTTCAACAAAACTTTTGGTAATAGACATACCTAGACCTGTTCCCTGAATTTCTGCCACAGCAGAAGTTTTTTCTCGTGAAAAAGCCTCAAATATTCTTTCAGCAAATTCAGGAGACATGCCCATTCCATTATCTTTTACGATAAATTTATAAACAGCTTTTTCTTCTAACTCTGATTCGCTTTGAACGACAAAAACCTCAATTTTTCCTTCAGACGGAGTGTATTTAATTGCGTTTGAAATTAAATTCAAAAGTATCTGATTTAATCGAAGCTTGTCGCAAAAAACGTTTTTATCTGTTATTTTGGAATAATCAATAATAAATGTTTGCTTCTTAGCTTCTGCCTGCCCCATAATAATTGTTTTAATATTTTCCAATAATTCTACCAGATTGATTGGCTCAAGATTTATTTCAATTTTACCGCTTTCTATTCTGCTCATTTCTAATACATCGTTGATCAAAGAAAGTAAATGAGCACTGGAAGCTTTTATCTTCAGCAAATATTCTTCTATCTGCTTTTTATTACCAGTATCTAATAAAGCAAGTTCCGTAAACCCGACTATTGCATTCATCGGAGTTCGTATATCGTGAGACATACTTGAAAGAAATTCTGATTTTGCTTTACTTCGTTCTTCTGCCTGAATAATCTTGAAATCAAGTTCTTTTTGCTTTTTTAATTTTGTTGAAAACATAACAGAAAAACCAAATAAACACATAAATATGGTCATATTTATCATGTTGTCTTTTTTAAGCAATTTCAGCTTATCATCTACATAATGCTGGTCTAGAATACCTTTATTTGAATCAGTGCTGTAATATTCTACACATATTTTATTGACTATTTTATTAGTATCTTTAGTTGCGGTATCTAACAACCAAACTAACGAAGTGAACAACATTAAAGTAAGCAAAATAAACCAAACAATTAATGACTTACCAAAAAGTCTTTTTTTATCGTATTTAAGTAAATAACTGAAATAAATAAACCCTAATACTGACCATACTGTAAACAGGAAATAAGATTCTGTTTCTAATGACTCATCTGAAAGAACATTGGGCAATAACAAATATAGACCAAATGCAATCATTGCTATAAAGCCCGTAAGTCCATAATATTTTTCTTTATTGAATCGGTATTCCTTTGCTAATTTCCAAGCTGAAATCGAAACAAAACCGTAAATTAAGGTTGAGCAAATAGTTGTTACATCTACTATCCAGCCTATAGCTGTTCTTCCTAAAAATGGGATACCAATTGAAAGTATTACTACTAACCATATAGAATTAGCTGGAATTCCTTTTGAATTTAGCTTCGCAAACTTTTCGGGAATGATTTCTAACTTTGCCATTGAGTAAAATAATCTGCTCAAAGCATAGGTATTTCCAATCAGGCTACTTACAACAAGACCAAGCAATGTGAG
>JAFXRA010000181.1 GCA_017526725.1 Candidatus Rifleibacteriota bacterium | reverse complement strand
TTTTTTTATTTGATATAATTTGCTGTTATATTGCCAGCTATTTGTCCTGTTCTTCGGCGACGGTCAGGATGGGAGCTGACCAGAAGCCGCTGATTGCTGCTTCGTGAGGGATATAGATTCTCAATAAAAGATGGAAAGACTTATTTGTTGGTGTTGGAATAGTTCCGGAAGCGATAGAGGCAGAAGATGAAGCTGCGGGCTGCAGGAAAACATCTGTATAGCCTGATTCGTTGGTTTCAAGCTCAGTTAAATCGTTAATTGAAAATACAGTATTATCTTTTTCCGTGACAAAATGATTGTTAGCATCATACAGAGTCAAAGACCAGAAGCCGTTTTCTTTTACTGGTGGGAATTTTCTGAATCTGAGCCTGTATTTATAGTTTCCATACAGGTTTTTGCCATCATCATCTTTGGTTGTAAAATAAACCAAACAAGTTGAATTTGGTTCAGCACAAAGATAGTTCATTGCGCAATAAGCTCTATAATCATATTGTTTGCCAAAATTAGCAATATTGTCTGAATAAAAGTTCCATTTCCCAGAATCGTGATTAGAAGTGCGAAACAAGTATTGTTGAGAATTAGAAGCCCATTCGCTATACATGCACTGGTCTTTCATGCTTTCAAAGTATCGATAGCCGTTTTCCCCTAGAATTAAAGGATTGAAAGTTAGACCAGGCCCAACGCCAACTCTTTTCATTCGGCTTACAACTTCAGCATCAGCAGCCTTTGGCGGGTTCTTAATCATAAGCTCGTTGGCTAGCTTAAAGTATTCTTCAGCAGTTAAAGACCTTAGTTTGGTCAGAGGAACAAACTCATTGGGGTCGTAATAAGTCTTAACAGGCTGAGGTTTGCCCTTCTGATAAAGGTCTAATTCTTTTGCTTCAATCTTAGCCTGAATAGCCTTAACATTTTCAAGGTCTTCTTCCCCGAAACATCTGATTCTGCCAACAAGCCAAGCCATATTGGTAGGAACCTTAACCTGGGTCATTCCAGCTGGAACTTTACCTTTGAAAAAGGGCCCGGTAATCAAATACTTCTGAGCATTGGAGGAAGTGCCCTTCCCCATTGTCATGATGCAGTTTGTGTAAGCATCATAAAGTTCAAAGATGCAGAAGCGGTCGGGAGTTGGTTTTGTGAAGACAACAGCATCCTGCCCCAAATCTAAGAAAGCCTGAGAACAGACTATATCAAGATTTGCGTGGAAAGCCTCGCCATAGTTAACATCTGAAATAGCTTCGGCGTGGCTGAACTGGTTTATAGGCGCTGCGATTGGCGTGGGCCACATGGCGTTGGTGAAGCGAACCTTGTTATAGTGCATATAAACAAGCGGAAATGTGAAAGTAAAGGCTTCTTTCACGTATTCTATTCTCGTTGCATCATCTAACGGCGGTTCATAATAGTTTGAACCGCTACTTCCGCCGCAACCGCATGCAAAGAAGGTTATTACCAGTATTGTTAATATGCCTATATATTTTCTAACAAGTTTCATTTTATGCCTCAGTGACCGCTCACTTTGTGACATTTATTATCCCAATTATAGATAGTTGCTCTAAAGCCTCTCCTTGAGGAGAGGAATTAAAGGAGTGGTGACCGAACCAGTGGTAAATTTTGTTTAGTGCTTAATCCAATGATTTAGAACAATAAACATAAGTTCACTCTATTTAGGTCACCCTTCCGGCTTGCTTTGCAAGCCACCTCCCCTCAAGTGGAGGCTTTAGAAGAATTACCACCTATCACCGTTCAAAAAAGCTAGATTGCCACGCTAAAGCTTGCAATGACAGTTTTTTTGAACTCTAAGCACTTTGCTCTTTACTCTAAGCTTCAACACCGCAGAGGTAGCCGTGAAGAGAGAGATTGACAGCGATGTTATCGCCAACATTTGGCAACGATGAATCACCTAAGCTCTTTTCAGTCAGATACATCTTCAGCGGTAAATCTTCGCCATCTGGCATGAAGCCCAGAACCACTGTTAAGCCCCAAACCTTTTGCCCGTTAATGTTTTCGCCGTATTCTTCGATTTCTCGAACAACAGTATTCAGATTATATTTTTCACTTTTAACAGCATTATCTGCCGATTCCAAAGAAATCAAATCTTCATTTTCGATTATTTCAACAGAATGAGCCAGACCTGTTAAAACGAACTTATATTCGCCATCTGGCTTGTATAAAGCCTTGTTGTCCAAATAATTGATATCGTAGAAAGTCAGAACCAGATTTTCTTCTTCATCAACAAAGGCTTCTAGTTGTCCTTCAAAAGCATAATCCGGGTCAGCCTGCATCACAGACAATATTCTGCAAGGATATTCAAAGCCATCTTTTATAAATGGGAAAATAGCTTCAATTGATTTATTTTTGGAATTAGCTTCTTTAGAAACAATCAAAGATAAGCCGGCTTTATTACCTGGGAAAACCAACAGCTTAGTCTGCAAGCCATTAGTTTCTTCGGCAGCATTTGCATTTTCTTGTTCAGAAGCATAAGTGCTAGCCTTTTTCCCTTTTTTCATTAAATCAACAAGGAAATTGTAAGTCTGCTTCTGAGCATTATCAGAAGGATCTACCCCATCATAAATAACGGATTCAATATTATCTACAAATTCTTCATCATAAAATGCGGTCATTTCTTCATAATGAGAATCTGGGTTAAATTCAGGGTTAACAACTTCATCCTGTTCGTCATATTGCAAAACTTTCACAAACCCATTATCAGAGCCTTGCATTGTCTTCCTCCATTTAATTAATAGCTTTATTATATCAGAATTGCGAATTTTGTACAGCATTTTATTGAAACAAAACAAAGTTTTTCTTTTTGCGCAACATAATCTATGATATCATTAAGTAGTAATTAATATAGTTAATGGCATAAAAAACTGAAAATTTAATAAAGTAGCGTCTTCCAGACGCTTTAGAGATATAGTTATCTATCCCTAGGGCGTTTTCAACGCCCTAGGTTATTGATGTAACGACTTCCATAAGCAACAGGAAGTTGCTATGCAAGCGAGCGACAGGAGGTCAGCGAGTCGCAGTCGCATAATAATTTTCAATTTTATGTCATATGTAATAAAAAAGGCAAAAAAATATGAAAAAAGCTATCACATATATTTTGATGATTATAGCCCTTTTCATACTTACTTATTTTTCTATTAATATGGGCAATTACAAGGTTCCGCCAGGCAAAATAGTCAGAATTCTGTATTCCTATGTAACCGGAACTGAAACCGCCGCTGATATTACGAACTATGAAAAAATCATAGTGCTAGACCTCCGCCTGCCAAGAATCATAATGGTTTTGCTGGTTGGAGCAGGTCTGGCAGTTTGCGGTGCTGCTTCTCAAGGCATATTCAGGAATCCGCTGGTCAGTCCTTTCATATTGGGCGTTTCTTCCGGAGCCTCTCTTGGAGCCGCTATAGCAATAGTATATTTTGCTCAAAATCATCCACATTCTGTAGATATCTGTGCGGGAATTGGTGGTGCAATTGCCGTTGCTGCTGCCTTTCTCACGGCAAGGAAACCGGATGGCTCTGTTCCAAGATTATCATTGGTCTTAGCCGGCACAATTATATCTTCGTTATTCGGCTCTTTGACAGGAATAATGAAATATGTTGCCGATACAGAAACTCAGCTTCCTGCAATTACATTCTGGATGATGGGCAGCTTCGGTAATGTTGGCTGGAAAACGCTAGATGTCTTTACCTGGATAATTCCGATCAATATAATTCTTATGATTGTATTTGCCTGGCAGCTCAACGTTCTTTCTTTGGGCGATAAAGAAGCCTCTCTACTAGGCATGGATATAAAAAAATGGAAACTGATTTATATTTATTTCATTGTTTCTACTGTTGGAATCTGCGTTGCGAGAACAGGGGTCATAGGCTGGGTAGGTCTTGTAATTCCACATATCGGCCGAGCTATCGTTGGGCCCAATCACCGCTCTCTTCTTCCAATGTCAGCATTAATCGGAGCAACCTTTATGCTTGTCTCTGACAATATTTCAAGAGTTGCGACTACTGGCGAAATTCCTGTAGGCATAATTACTGCAATAATTGGAACTCCCTTCTTCATTTACTATTTGCGCAAGAAAGAAACTTCAGTATGGAACTAAGGAAGAGCGAAACAATATTATCGGTTGAAAACCTGCATTTTTCCTATTCTTCAAATAGAGATGAAGTTCTAAGAGGCGTTAACTGCGATATTAAAAAGGGAGAAAGAGTTGCGATTCTTGGCTCTAACGGCGCTGGCAAATCTACTTTTTTCAGTCTGATTACTGGAATTTTAAACGGTTATACCGGTTCTATCAAATTGAACGGTCAGGAAATTCAAGATTTAGACCGCATGCAGATAGCCGAAAGCATTTCCTTTGTGCCTCAGAAACACGAACCCCTGTTCCCATTCAGCGTAAAAGATTTCATTATGATGGGAAGATACTCGAAGATTGGGGCTCTCGGCAACCCGACTGAGAAAGACACTGAAGCAGTAATGCGGGCCGCGGAAGAAACCGGCGCGATAAAATACATCGACCGCCCTTACTCTGAGCTTTCTGGCGGTGAAATTCAATTAGCTATTATAGCAAGAGCTTTGGCTCAGGAAACCGAGATTCTTATTCTTGATGAGCCCAACAATCATCTGGATTTTAAGAATCAGTTCACGATTTTCAATCTTATCTGCGATATCTCGAAAAAACGGAACGTCACGCTTATAATGTCGCTGCACAACCCTAACGACGTAATTCTTTTTGCGGAAAGAGCCATCGTTTTCAATAATGGCGTTGTTGCTGCTGACGGAGCCGTTTCTAAGATATTAGATACTAAGCTTCTTTCAGAAGTTTTTGGAGTAAATGCGGTATGCCTTGAGGAAGGTGGTTACAAAGCCTTCTTGCCGCAAAGCATCAAAAAAGGCTAATAGCCTTTTTTGAGGGAGAAGGGAGTGCCATCGAAGAAGATCCCCCACGAATGGTGAGGGAGCTGGATTTGGCGTTAGCCAAAGACTGAGGGGGCTGCAATGCGTAGCATTGCGGAAGAAGGGGGAGCAAAACGAAGCTTTGCGTTGTCGTGATGGAGGGTAATTCTTCTAAAGCCTCCCCTTGAGGTTTCTTAATGAAGACGCTGCCCCGCTTTGCGGGGAAGCTGGCGAGCGATAGCTCGACTGAAGGGGGAGCAAAGCGAAGCTTTGCGTTATCGGAAGGGTGACCTAACTAGAGTAAACTTATGTTTATTGTTCTAAATCATTGAATTAAACACTAAACAAAATTTATCACTGGTTCGGTCACCACCCCTTTAATTCCCCTCCTCAAGGAGGGGCTTTAGGAAACATTAATCATAGCAATAGTAAAGTAACGCTACCAAATTCTGGGAGAGCATATTGAGTGATAAAAGAAGGAATAGTATATGAAAATAATAAGAAATGTGATTATAATACTAGCTTTGCTTCTAGCAGTAAGCGCTGAAGCGGCTGAAAGAGTCGTTGTCACTTTCCCTCAAAGCTTTGGTCTGATATACATTATGGGCTTAAGCAATAAAATTGTCGGAATGCCGACTCAGAAGCTTCATATAAAGAACGGCAATCTTAGCCCCTTCTATCAGCATTATTCCCCTAATCTTGCATCGGCAACAGATATAGGCTTTACTGGTGCGGTAAACATGGAAACCCTTTTGAGCCTTAATCCAGATCTGGTTATTTCTTCTGCCAATATCGCCTCTTCTCAGGAAAACGCCAAATTTCTAAGATCTAAAGGTATTAAAGTTCTTGAAATAATGGGCGGTTCCGGTTCTGTTAAAAACTGGCTTGATATGGTAAAAAGATCCTGCGATGAAGCTGGAGTTCCTGAACGCGCAGAAACCTATATTAATCTTTGGCAAAAGAATCTTGCCTTTGTAAACGAACGGTTAGCTAAAATTCCTACCGATAAGCGAGTTAAAGCAACACTAATAAATTCAAACGGTGGCGAAATAACTGTTCGAGGTTCTAGAAGCAAATTCTGCATCGATTTGATTAAACATGCTGGTGGTATTGTTATGGATGGTGACAAAGACCCAAAGGATTCTGCTGCCTGTGCTGAACTTGTATTTAAATTCGACCCTGATGTTATTATTGATGATTACTCGAACACAGGGAATTGCCCTGAATGGATAGAACATTTGAGAGCTGTTAAAAATGGAAGAGTTTATCCGATTCCCTATGATGACAAAGATGCCTGGATAACAATCTGGACATTCAACGCATATTCGCCATTGGGTCTTTTATGGTTGGCAAAGAATTTCTACCCTGAAGAATTCGCAGACTTAAATCTTGATAAAGCTCAGGATGAGTTTTGCGTCACCGTATTTGGCAGCAATTTTAAGAAGAAGTAGAGGCCTTCACCCTCGTGGTTGGGGGTTTGTTAATTTAATAGATAATTT
>JAFXRA010000180.1 GCA_017526725.1 Candidatus Rifleibacteriota bacterium | reverse complement strand
GTCTATGCTTCAGACTGCTGAAGGCGGTTTGAATGAAAGTGAAAGTATAATGCAGAGATTGCGCGAACTCGCTATTCAGAGTTCAAACGATACTCTTACTACTAATGATAGATTAGAAATACAAAAGGAAGTTAATAACCTTAGAGATGCTATAGACGACATTTCAAACGCAACAGAATTTAATACCAAAAAGCTTCTTGACGGAAGCCAGGCTGCTCTTATAAGTGCAAGTTCACACTCAGTTGTTGGTGTTGCCAAGGGTGCAGGAGTTGACGGCGGAGATTTTTCTGTAAGCATGGCTTTAGTAGAGGGCGGTATTTCCCAGATGCAGACATCTCAGCTGTTCCTTAATAAAAATACAGGAGAACTTGCTCAAGGTAATACCAAACTTGAAGATATTGCTCAGTTTTACGATGATAACGGAGTTTTCGCTGTTGCTATTCCTCAAACCCTTTTCGTAACAGGTAACTCTGAAAGCTACGAATTTACTATTGATGGGAAAATGACCCTCAACGAACTTGCTGCTGCAATGCAGAATGCTCTTGCCAGCACTAACGCTCTTGGAATCAGAAATTCTCAGGTTACTGTAATCAGCACAGCTCAGAGTGGTATTTCTGGTGTGGGCGGTTACTTGCAGCTTACTTCTGGTAAAGTTGGCGATGTTGGTGACTTTTCTATTGCCGGCGACCAGGCTGTAATAGATGCATTAGGCCTTACAGTAAGCCGTCAGTCTAAGAATAATCTAGTTGCCTTCAACCTTAAAGATGCTTTTGGAAATACTAGAAAAGCTACAACCAGCACAGACAGAGTTTCTGGTTTGCTTGACGGAATAGACCTTAGATTCGATGCATCACCAGCTCAGATTGCAGGTGTCGGCGGAATTGTTGATGGTTTAAAATTTAGTGTAGCAGAAAAATTGGAATTTGAATTTCAAGTTAGTGCTTCAACTACTTCTGTAACTGCTATTAGCGTCAGTTTTGCACTAGATTCTACATATTCTATGGAAGGTATCGCTGCTGCAATAAATACTGCAATTAAAGAACAAGCTGCAAATTCAGGAATGGAAGCATCGGTTGTTGATGGCCAGATTCGTCTTGCTTATAGCCCTACAAACCATAAAGCTCCAACAGAAATAAAGATAACTTCAGGCAGTGAATGCATTGGTATTATTAACGGTACTTATACTGGTTTTGTAGATGGTGATAAGAACCTTGATGCTGCAATAAAGGGCTTTAGTCTTCTTACAGATTCTGATAAAGCTAGTGCAAATCTTTCTATAAAAATTAATGGTGACGGTACCGCTAGTATAACCATTTCTGTTGGAAAAACTATAACTATGACTGCTGGTGCTGACCTTGTTGAAATCAACAGTTGGATAACAAAATGGAATGCTGAAATTGTTAACGCTAGTGTAGCTGCTAGACTTGATGAAGTTAACGGTTCTCTTGCTATAACTTCTACTTATATTGGAAAATTTAATAGAAGTAATGCCAGCGCTATTCAGAGTCGTCTTACTGTTGAATCTATAGCATCTACCAATACTGCTATAACAAGCATGGATTTGTTCGGTTACAAAGATGGAACCGCAAAAGGAAATGGTGATACCAATTTCAGACTTCATGTAGTTGATAACAGCCCAAGTTTCCAGATAGGTGCTAATCAGGGGCAGAATATGTCTATCAGCATTGGCGATATGTCTGCTGGTGCTCTTGGAATAGACAAAATCGACATGACTACTGTCGAAGGTTCTCAGATTGCTCTGAGCAAAATAGATAACGCTTTGTCTATACTTTCTTCTGAACGCTCTAAACTTGGTGCTTTCATGAACCGTATGGAATACACTAAGAACAATCTGGAAAATGCCGGTACAAATATGACTGACTCTGAATCTAGAATCAGAGACCTCGACATGGCTTCTGAAATGACAGAATTCTCTTCTGCACAGGTTTTACAGCAGGCAGCTACTGCTATGCTTGCGCAGGCTAACGCCTCTAGCCAGTCTGTCCTTCAGTTGCTACAGTAATACTATTAAGAAAACAAAAAAAACGCCTGTTCTCAGGCGTTTTTTTTGCTTTAGAGGAAAGAGCTGTCCTAAGGGCCCTACTTGAGGGGGGTGGCAGCTTTGATGACGGATAAGCCACAAGGATGTGGCTATGCAAGCGAGCGACAGGAGGTCAGCGAGTCGCTGGGCTGATTGCGTAGCAATCAGGGTCAAGGGGATTTTCAAGAAGTTGACTTACCTGAGTCAATGGCGTATAATAAAAGTATGATATTTATAGAAACGCCTATATTTACTGAAGATATAACAAAAGTTTTATCAGATAATGAATATACAGAATTACAACATTTTCTTGCTCTAAATCCAGAAAGTGGAAAATTAATTCAAGGTAGTGGCGGTTTTAGAAAACTTAGGTGGAAGATTGAAAATAGAGGAAAAAGCGGTGGTATTAGAATTATTTACTATCTATATAAATCAGAAGATCTAATATATATGATTTATGTATATAAAAAATCTGAAAAAGAAGATTTAACACAACATCAGATAAAATTGTTGAGAAATATGCTAGGAGATAATTAAATGGATGACAAAAATTTTTCTCGTTTATTAGATAGTGTTAAACAATTTGTTAAAATAAAAGAAAAGAAAATGCCCCCTTCACGCATTTTTGAGTTTTCTTCAAATGAAGTAAAAAATTTAAGAGAAAGTCTAAATAAATCTCAAACTGAATTTGCTAAGTTATTAGGGGTTAGTGTTTCTACTTTACGTAATTGGGAACAAGGTCGACGCAAACCTATGGGGCCAGCTCAGGCCTTATTGAAATTAGTTAAATTACAACCCCAATTAGTTTTAAATTCTTTATCTGTCTAATTATTTACACCTAAACAATCCCCTAATCTCTCATCTCTAAAAATAGTAGTCTACCCATTGTCATAAACGTAATTCTTTCAGGGCTAAAGCCCATACGAATTACTTTTTATGACAAATGTGTAGACTTCCATTATCTCTCCTCTCTACGACTCGCTTGCCATCCTGGCGCTCGCTTGCACTTCGCACCTCCTGTGCTCGTAACCTCTTATCTCTAAAAGAGGCTGTAAGCCTCGTTAAAATAATTTGACAAAAAACTTTTTTAATGTTAATAAAAACGATAGTAAAACTATCTTAAAGGTGTGTGAAAATGAGAAACCTGGAGAAAGATGAAGAAAAGAGGGGCAAATACAGAGAAAAGCTTTTGGCAACAGCTTTTACACTTTTTTCTAGAGAATCCATCGAATTTGTAAAGTTCGAAGATATTGCCAAAGAAAGCAATATTGGTGCGGCTACTGTATACCGTTATTTCGGGAGTAAACCTGAAATGGTTATAGAGCTTGCTACTAAAAAATGGATAGAGCATTACAAAGAAGTAGAGGAATTCTATCAAAAGGCTGGCGGTGATTCTATGAATGCCGCTGAGGAATTGGAGTTTTTCTTAGATTCATTCATTAATCTCTACAGAAACCATAAAGATTTGCTTCGTTTCAACAGGAATTTTGATACTTATGTTATTCACGAAAAGTGCACAGAAGAGCAGATGAAGCCATATAACGAGGCTGTGTCTGTATTTGCAGAAAAGTTTCATACTGTCTACAAAAAGGCTCAGGAAGACGGAACTCTGTCTATAAAGGTCTCAGAAAAGAAACTTTTCGTAAACATTATGTACATAATGCTTTCTGTGGCTGGGAAATATGCTGAAGGACTGGTTTACCCACCCAATGCAGAACGTGATATGACAGAAGAACTATTTTTGTTGAAGCACATGATCTATGATTCGTATGCGAAATAGCCAACAAGGCTGAAAGCCATGTTGGCTGTGGTTTGTGATTGGTGGTAGGTGATGGGTGTGAGTGCCCTAAAGCCCCTCCTCCCTCCACCCTAATCTCTCAAAGAAAGAACAAAAAATTCTTTCTTATAAGGTAAAAAATTAGATTGCCACGCAATCTTTGATTGCGGGCAATGATGTATAATTTTAAGGAGAATTTATGAAACGAAGGATACTATTTTTTGTTCTTTCTTTGGCGGCGATAGCCGCATTCCTAGGTTGTCACGCAGGTGGCAATTCCCCTCTGGCACCCAACAACGGTGAAACTGTGGTTTCTCCAGAAACCCGCACAGTCGGGGCTAACGGCAGATTTGACGACATAACATTCCCATCGGGCGCGGTAATAAAATGCCCTAACGATAGCACTTTCCAGGAAGGCGTAAAAGTCACAGCCGCCGAACAGAAGGTTCCTGTCATAACCGATAACAGCGGAAAATTCTCCTATATCTATGTTTATAATATTTCAGCAGTATTGCCCTCAGATAATACGCTTACTGCCGATGTTCCAGTAAATACTATAGAAAAACCTATAAGTGTAACTATTCCAAACGACAGCACCGCAGGCACCTGCTATATAGGCACAAGAGCCAGCGATAAAGACCCCTGGCGCTACAGCCTTGCCACTGACGGCATCAATTCAAATGCCAGATTTATGAGACTTTCTTCCAACCCGTCTAAGACCTGCACATTTAATCTTTTCAGACTTAATATTGAATTCAGGCTTTTCGTTTTCGATAACGAAAGCAAAAAAGACGAAGTTCAGGTCGATACTATTGCAATCGAACCTGCTGAAGATGTTGAAATCAAAGACGGCAAATACACTGGCAAACTCACCGTTAAGCTGAACGTAGAAGGCGAAAACCTTAACGGCCTCAAAGCAGAAGACCTCATAGCAAAAATCACTTACCGAAGCGAAAACCAGCAGGGTGCAAATATAGATTTTACTACCAATAAGGTCGATTCAAGCGACAAGGCTGTTACTGGCAGCTATGAACACTCCTTTGAAGTCAGCAATATTAAAGTAGAAAATACTATTGGAAACACTGCCGAACTCAGCTTCGAGCTTAATCTTGACGGAGTAAGCCTCGACGACTTCCCAAAAGATTTCTTAGTAGAATTCTACTCTAAGGGCAGTGATGAAAACACCAGACCCTTTGAATATACTCAGTCTTTCGGGTTTGAAACCAAAAATCAGGATAACCCTGATAACCCCGATCCTGATAATCCAGACCCAGATAACCCAACAGTAACAGATTATAAAATTACTTATGACCTTGACGGAGGACAACTAGCTGAAGGCGTTACCAACCCTTCGAGCTACAATGAAGATTCTGGCACAATAGTTCTGAAGAACCCAACTAAAGATGGCTACACATTCCTCGGTTGGACTGGTTCAAATGGCGATACACCTCAAACTTCTGTAGAAATAACTAATGGCTCAACTGGCGATAGAAGCTACAAAGCCAACTGGCAGCAAAATGCCCCAAATACTTATACTCTTACTCTTGTAGCTGGCACAGGTATTGCCTCTGTCGATGACAACAAGGCTTACCAAGCTGACGAAAGTATTACACTTAACTACACTTTAATAGATGGCTATCAATTCGACAAATGGTCAGATTCTGAAGGCAATGCTGTAACAAGCCCCTTCACAATGCCGGCTAAGGCTGTTACTCTGACTGCAAATGCAAAAGCAATTACTTATAACATCAATTACAACCTTGACAACGGACAACTGACAAAGGACAACCCATCTAACTATACTGTGGAAACTGAATCTTTTACTCTGATCAACCCGACTAAAGATTACTATGACTTCCTCGGCTGGTCAGGCACTGGTTTAACAGGCAACAATAATACAACTGTTACTGTTAGTAAGGGTTCAACTGGGGCTAGAGAATACACAGCAAATTACACCCCGACTAATTATACTATTACTTACAACAACATCGACGGCGCTATCTTTGCAACAGCCAACCCGACTATCTACAATGTAGAAACTGAAACCTTCACTCTGACCAACCCGACCAGAACCGGCTGTGAATTTCTCGGCTGGACATACGAAGGTCAGACAACGCCACAGCTTGAAGTTATAATAACAAAAGGCTCTACTACTGGTGTCAAGAGCTTCACAGCCAACTGGAAGCTCAACCTCACTCTCGCAATCGCCCAAGACGACGGCGCAATCATAGACGGCAATAACAATCCACCTCTTTACTACACCAAGGCGACTTTTACAATGACGCCCACCTTTGCGGCTGGAACGGTCATGACCGACACAGAAAAGTCTAACATTCTTTCGGCTATCATTGTTAAAGATAGTGCCGGCACCAAATTTGAAAATGCTACTGCAACCTGGAACAACGAAAGCAAAATCGCTTTGTCTTTCCTCAAAGATTTGACTGCAAGCACCACTTTCACTATTTCCTTTGGCGAAATCGACGGTGTGAACCTTACTTGCGAGCCTAAAACCTTCAAGACTTTCTATTATAAGGGAAAGGGCAGTTGGGAAGTTCCCTATCAGGTCGAAAATGCGGTACAGCTTGATTTGGTCAGAAATTACCTAAGCTCTCACTTCAAGCAGATGGATGACATCGTTCTGACTGGCAACTGGCTACCCATAGGCGATTACAGTAATCAATTTACAGGAAACTACGACGGCAACAATAAAACGATATCTAACCTGGCTATTTCTTTTGAAAGCACTAATAATGAACAATATAACAGTGGCTATATAGGCTTGTTCGGCTGTAATTCAGGAAGTATTTCCAACCTCAGTGTTGATTCTGCAGTTATAAACTTAAATGTCAACTCATTGCATGAAATAGGTTGTTTCTTAGGGCAAAATTTAGGCGGAACTCTAACTAACTGCAATGTAAAAAATTCTATTATAAATGTTTCTTGTGCTGATGATGTTGACGTTGGCGGTATATGTGGAGATTCAATGAAAAACGGAACTTATAACGGAACTATTGCTAACTGCAAAATGGAAGATTTAACTATAAATGTTTCTGGTGCTGGTAATGTTTCCGCTGGCGGTATATGTGGATACCAATCGGGTAACGGAAATAGTATATCTTGGTGTAATATAAAAAATACAACCATAAGTGGCTCTACAACAGGAAGTCAGCGAGTGCCTAAAGTTGGTGGAATATGTGGATATTCTAATTTTGCAGATATATATAACTGTTCGGTAGTTAAAGATTCAGGCAATCACAAAATCAATGGTTCCTGCAGTAACTATTCTAGTTATACAGGTGGTATCTGCGGTAGTATGATTGGGAATATAACTTCCTGTTATGTTAAGGGCTATGATATTGAAGGCATTGGAAATTATCATAACTATGTCGGTGGAATCTGCGGAGAAATTCAATCTAGTAAAACCATTCTTAAGTCTTATGTGGAATCGGTTAACCTTTCAAGCTCTGGTCATGTTACTATGGGTGGAATCTGCGGGTATTCCTTGGGCAATGCCAATTCCTGCTATATAAAGAATTCTTCTATTAGTGGCTCAAGCAATAATAGCAATTCTTGCGTAGGCGGAATTTGTGGCTATATTTATAGTAGTAAGACTATGTCTTCCAGTTATTTCTATAACGGAAGTATAGATTTTACTGGAAGTGGCAATTTCGGCTATTTGGCTGGCAAAAATCTTGGAACTGTCACTGATAATTTCACCTCTTTGTCAGGCTCATTAAATCTTGTTGGTACAGGTAATGGCGTCACCAACAGCTACGATGGTATTTCTAGTTTGTCAAAATTCACAACAGATAACGAAAACAAAAGAATTTGGAGTGATGATTTAGACTATAGAAATGACAACTCATTTAATGATGCTAATTCCGTCTGGAAGAATTATGACTTCACGAACTTCCCACCGACACTGAAGTAGAATTGAAAACTGAAAACAGAAAACTGAGAGGTGGAGACCCCCTCAGTCACTTCGTGACAGCTCCCCCAGCTAAACTGGGGGCGCATCGTCGGTCAATACGCTATCGCTAAACGAAAGTTACTCTAGTTCGGTCACCCCTCTCTTTTAAGAAACTAAAACAAAAAAAGAATGATCCTACGTTTACCGTACACCCAGCAAACAGAGCGCCAGGAGGTCATTCTTTTCTTTATTCTAACAAAAAATAATTAATCAGTCAAACTTCCTTAATGAAATTCTCAATTATTGTTAATTGCAGAACTAAACGCAATTTAAATTGCATTTACTTTTGCAATTAACAGCATGTGACAAATATCACAATTAGTATTGATAACAAAACTCTCTTATGCTATTATGTCCAACTCAAAGAGAAAGAATAGAAGATTTTTTAGGAGTGAAAATGAACAATAAATTTATTTATACATCTGCAATGATTATAGCTAGCGCAGCAGCATCTTATGCTGCTACATTTAATGATATTCCAGCAAGCCACTGGGCTTATGAAGCAGTAAACCAGATGGCTGAAAAAGGCATCATTCAAGGTTTCCCAGATGGAACTTTTAAAGGCAAACAGAATGTAACTCGCTATCAGCTTGCTATGATAACAGCAAAAATGTTGGTCGATGTAGAACAGAACGGTGTTGATTCCATGGCTAAAAGCGATTTGCAGACTTTGGAAAAACTCACAGTAGAATTTGCTGATGAACTTGCTTTAATCGGTATTAAGACTACAAATCTAGAAGATGACATGAAAGACGTTAAAGAAGATGTTGCTTCTTTAAAGAAAGATGTAACTTCTATCAAAGAATGCATGAAAAACGGCAGCTTAGATAAAGTCAGACTTTCAGGCGATATTCTTGTTAGAAATTACGGTTTTGCTCATGACAGAGGCAATCTAGGTAATTTTGATTTCGGCGAAGACCATCGTCATAGAACTGAAACCGGTTTCAGATTACAGTTAGATGCAGATGTTGATGAAAATGTTTCTGCAAGAGCTAGATGGAATCTAATCGGCAACAATGGTTTGAATGACTGGGACGGCAACAATAAAGGAACAGCCGAAGTTGAAATTGCTTATATCAAGATTAAAGATTTGTTCAGTTTTGGCGGTGAATTTAAGTTCGGGCGCGATTGGAATCAACACGGCCATGGCTTCGTATTGTATAACTATACTGATTCTGTAAGTTATACTAAGAGATGCGGCGATGTAGATATGGGTTTCAACGTTTTCTTTGACCGCCAGGGCAATAAAGACTATTACAATGTTTGGAACTTAAATGCAGATTATGATTATAAGGGTCATAATTTATACTTTGGTTTCTATTTCAACGAACGCGCTTATGATGAAAACGACAATGCTTATGCTGACAACAGAAAAGAAACCAGATACGAATTTGGTTCCTATGGTAAGCTGAGAAACAACGATGACAAACTGACTTATGATTTGGCCTTTGTTTATAGCGATATAGAAGACGGCAACGGTGCAGGTTCTGATGCTCAGGGTCTGTTAAGTCACATTTCATTGAATTATGACAGTAAGAAGCAGTTTACAGCAAAGATTGCTTATACCAGAGCTGACGATGAATCTAATGCCAATGTTTGCGTAGAAAATCTAAATGATTTCCTGATGGCTAAAGAAACTGCTTTTGAAGATTTGTATCTTTGCACTGTTGCTTTAAACGGTAATGATAATCAGACTTTCAAGAATCTGACAGATTTGAAATTGCAGGTTGGCTATACTCTGAAAAACGATGACAGACATAGATTCAGACTTGATTATGACCACTTGGAAAATGTTTATGACGGCAAGGCAAATACTTTCAATACTGTAGCTGGGAATCCTCTTGGTGGCTTCATCAATGATTTGAAGGGCGATGTAGTAACCTTTGCTTATTATTATCAGCTTACACCTAATACAAGATTGAAACTCTGCTATCAGAATTCTAAGGTTAAAGCTACTAATATGCCTACTCAGAAGGTTGACCTTTACTTCACCGAATTATACAGCAGATTCTAAGGCATAAAGTGAGACGAGGCCAAGGCCTCTGTGTGACGATTGCTGACGCAATCTGTGAAACGTCCCACAACAAAGTGTCCCACAGCGGAGCGTATCACTTCCAACACTTCTAACTCTTCTAACTCTTCTAACTCTTGCAATCTTTTAAATAATTCGAACCTATTTTTTTACAAAAATATAGCGGACAGTTTGCTTGCTCAACCTTATTCTCCTCCGCGGTCTCTGAAAATTTGTACCTTCGGATAGACTTTGAGGGAACGAGCCTTGTGCGGAGAATAGAGGTCTCGCGTCTACTGTCCGCTCGCTTACCACCAACCACACCCCCATACCAATAAAACCTAAAAAATTGAGATAACTTTTATCGTTCATAAATCCTATTAACCTGCCGATAGTTGCAGCAGATTTGTTCTATGGGGCAACTATGAAAGCTCGAAATAAAAGTTTATCTGCTGTTATGCTGCTGGCCGTGGCTTTGTTAGTCAATGGCTGCAATATGTTTGAAGCAATAGACAGCAGCGTTAATACAACTTCTGCAGGCGACTTAATCAGCGAAGGCAATGGTAGACTGGCAGATGCTGATTATGCCACAGCTTTGAACCGTTTTGACAGAGCATTAGAAAAATGCAGCAGCGATGAAGCAAAAAGGGGTAGGGCATCTGCTTACGCAGGTCTTGCCGGTTTCAATATGTTTTCCATATTGAACAGTCTTCAAAATGATCTGGCTGCTCCAAATTCGTCAGCCGTCTTTTTTCAGGCTGCAAAAAAAATAACTGATTTGGACAGTATGAACAGAGCTGTTGAAGATATGGCTTCATTAAGCGCACCGACAAAAGACGATCTGCTTTTCAGGTCTTTGCTTGCTTCTGTAACCGCTGCCAAAACCATTATCGTAAAATATGATACCAATATGAATTCGAAGCTTGATAACCCTGACCAGATAAACTTTACAACCAACGACAAGAAGATTAAAAGCTGGGAAGAGTTATATTCTAATCTAGGGTCAAGCTATTCACCGTATTCTTTGGAAAAAGCTTATATAGAGCTTGCAGATGCTTTTGACGGACGCGGCACTTCATGGAAAACAATTTCTCCCTTTGCTTCTGTAACAAAGAGTGGAACATATACTCAGGCTAACTTCAATACAATAGAAGCTGTGGGTGATTTCGGCAGACGCATAAAAGATGCAAATCTCAAATACGGCAACTCAGCAAGCGAGTTTAAAGCCGCTATTCTAGAGCTTGATGGAGTAAACTAAATGAAAAAGAAATTAATTAACATTTGTTTAGCTTCATTAATGTCGTTGGCGGCTGTTTCATCTGCAAGCGCAAATGAGCCGTCATTCTATGAAAATGCTCGTTCATTAGGTATGGGCGGGGTTTCTGTTACTTATACAGATGACTATATGACTCTTTATAGGAATCCGGCAGGTTTAAGTCTGCAGAAGAAAACTTCTTATTCTGTCCTTTCGCCTACTTTTTCAAGAAATTCTGATTATAGCAATGTTATTGATAATATAAACGCATTAAATGATTCGGATACGGCTGCTAACCGTTCTTCAAACTACAGACATCTTAGCGGAATCGTTGGCAAAACTGGTTACCAGTGTTGGTCAGACACAGCTTATTATATTAGCGATAATGGAATCGGGCTTTCCATAAGATATAATGATTATCAGTTTTATTCTGTAGAGAATCCGGTTAGTCCGAGAATCAAGTCATCTATATATAAAGATACTGTTTTTTCCGGGTCCTATTCTCGTCCCTTCGAAGATGAGAACATGAATTTATTCAAGGATAAAGCTATTGGTTGGTGGGGCGTTTCTTTGAAAGTTGCCAGTCGAAAGATGACTGAAACTTCATATTCTGCTAGAGATTTTGCGGCTCTTACTCCAAGAGCTTTGAAAGATACCGACAGAACAGGTTTGGCTTTTGATGCTGATGCAGGTGCATTATGGCAGCTTACTAACCCGATGAAAACCACTTTTGGTATGTTTATTGGAAATCTTTTGAAAGCAAAATACTCTGATGAAACAGGCAGAATGAAGAGAACTTATTCTGTTGGGGCTTCAATAAAGCCTTTAACTGGTGAACAGGAAAGAAACGACAAACTGCTTCTGGCTTGTGAATACATTGATGACGGTGCACATATTAATTGTTTGAATAAATTAAGGTTAGGTGCCACAATTAAGCTTGCTAGAGGTTTTCACCTGCTGGCAGGGGTTAAGGGCGGCTATTTGACTGGTGGTTTGGATTATTCCTGGAATGACTTAACTTTCACTGCTGCTACATATGGGGAAGAGTTAGGGAACCGCCCTGGCGACAGAGAAGATCGTCGATATGCGGTTGACGCTTCGCTTAGATTTTGATTGAGATATAAGATTGAAGCTATAAGCTATAAGCTACAAGCTACAAGCCAGACAAGAGCGCTAGAGCGTCAGAGCTTAGAGCATAGAGCTTAGAGGATTGTTTTAGGTCTTCGGACTCAACTTTGTAATGCTTTGCAAAGTTTTCGAAAATCCCCCAGTCATTCTACGAATGACATCCCCCCTTTGATAAAGGGGGTCTTTTAGAAAGAACAGAGATGATAAAAGTCTACACATTTGTCATAAAAAGTATAGCGTATGGGCTTTAGCCCTGAAAGCTATACGGTTATGACAATGGGTAGGCTACAAAAGCTACTAAAAAACTAAAGCGTCCCGTCGGGACGCTTCTTTAATAACCGCGGTCATCTTTTATGACCACCAAACACTTATCACCAATTACACCGCCAAGCTTTGCTTGGCTAAGTCATGCTCTATCGTAGTTGATAACTTCCTGGTCGTCCATAGAGAAGAGTCCTTTCTTTGTAGCATCAAATAATAGTGAAGTCTGGAAAAAGATTTCATCCATACTTCTGAATTTGTGCAGATTCTTTTCTTTCAACTGACTCTGCAAAGCTTCATTAGCTCTGTCAGACATAATTTCATCTAGACTGCCAAGAAATTCTTGAATTACAGCAGTGTTGTTACCAGACTGAAGCTTAGGATTATTCATGATTTCATTTTTTAGCTTGTTCATTTCATCAGTAGAGAATCTATTGCTGACTTTTTTGAGGAAAGCTATGTTTTCATCAGTAATCCCCTGATTAAGCATCTTGTTGGTAAGAACTTCTGCGGTAAAGGAAATCTGGTTTTCACGAGGCATTGAATCTGTCATGTTCCAGATAGTGCTTGCAAAATCTTCCTGCTGCATAGTTGCATAAACAGAATTGCTATCGTTCACCTGAAGATTGACGTCGTTTGCATCTCTCTTTTTGATCTGTTGCTGATAATAGTTAGAAACAGATTGGGTAATTTCATTGACGTTCATGTTTTTTGCCTCCTGGATTTGTTTGCCCTTAATTTTTTTTCTTTTCTTCAATACATATCGGAAACTTGCCTTTCATTATTTAGCTTTTTTGTAATTTTTTTTCTGACCTTAGAAATAATTATTATACATAAAAAATAATAATAAAAAGTCTTGGCATTTTTGACTTGATTAAATATAATATTATTGTATTCAAATAGGTTTCTTTAGAAATTTGTAATAAATAGAAAAAAAGCTATTTCTTTATGATTTTTAGAGAAAATCTAAAAAATATTTGAATAAGTGTTCAAATTCGTTAAAAATCAGCTGTAATTGATATAAAATTATTGCCGATAATTATAATAAGATAAGGAAAAGTGTCCTTTCTTATTAGACTGCAAGGATGCAGTGTCCTGTTAGATTCAAGGAGGAATCTGATAAATGAATTTGCTGTCTGTCAAAATTTTTTATAACGACAAGACTACTAATGTACATTCCTCAGAAAAATCCTTGAAGAATAATAAGACTCTGTCAAAATCCGAAGTGGTCTATTGGCGTATAGTTTAAGGAGTTTTATTATGGGTATAGAATCATTAAATTCAAACATTATCAATTCTGGTTCGTATTCTAACTACAAGAGCAATGTTGATGTACCCAGCAGTCCTGAAGCTCCTGAAATTGAAAAGCCAGAACTTCAGGATGTTGAGTTGATGTCTACCAAGGCAGCAGAAAACTTTTCTGATGAAAGTGAAGAACAGAAGGAAAAGCTGGAATCTGCCATAAAGAAGCTGAATGAAACTGCAAAAGTTTTCAATCGTTCTTTAAAATTCAAGATGCACGAAGCAACTCACAGAACAATGATATCTGTCATTGATACCAATACAGATAAAGTTATTCGTGAAATTCCTGGCGAAGAAGCTTTGGATATGGTTGCTAAGATGCAGGAATATCTTGGACTTATCTTCGATAAGAAAGCATGATCTGTTAAAAATTTTCTAAAAGATAATTTTTAACAATTAGGAATGAGGAGTTAGGAGTTAGGAATTTTAAGATTCTTATACAAAATTCCTAATAGCTAACTCTAAGTGTGATTTTCAATTCCTCACTCCTCACTCTTAATTCATAATTATAAAAAAATTGGGGGCTAAAAAATGGTAAGCAGTATTTCAAGAAATTATTTAAGCGGTATTTCTTCTGGTATGGATACCGAATCCTTAATATCCCAGATGATAGAAGCTGCCAGTACTACCAAATACAATCTTGAAAGAAAAAGAAACAAGATGTCTTATCAGCAGAGTATGCTTCAGGAAATAAATCTGAAGTTGTACGAACTGCAGACTAAGGCTACAGACTTAACTTTCAGCAAAACTTTTAACGGAAAAACCGTAGAATCTACTGATTCCAAAATTGTTAATGCCTCTGCTACCACTGCTGCCAAAGCAGGTACATATACTGTAAAAGTAAAACAGCTTGCTACTGCTACCAATGTTACCTCTAAAGCCAAACTTGCTGGTTCCTTAGAATTGGGGAACAACATAACCAGCTCTGGAAAAATGGGCGGTTCTAATACCTCTCTCGGTGCTTTGGGTGTAAACCCAACTGGCTTAAAAATAACAACTACAGCCAGCAACGGTCAGGTTAAGACTTACAATATTGCTACAAATGCTGATGAAAATACTTCTATTGATGATATGCTGAAAAACATCAATAACAGCATTAAAGCTAATTCTGAACTAAGCGGTAAAATCACAGCTACTTACGATGATAAGAACAACACCATCAAGTTTAACTTAAATGACAGCAAGTTATCCGCTACAATATCAGACGGTGGTGCTCAAGGCGCTGACGGACTTATAGCGAAAATGTTCGGTCAGGGTGCTGGCGGAGAAATTAGTCTCTCAAAAGATATTCCTGTTAAAGAATCTTCTGTTTCTATGAGAAGCGGAGCAGCTACTACACTCAAAGATTTAGATTTCACCAAGGGTTCAATAACAATTTCTATGGGTGGCAGATCTCAAACCATTAATATGAATGGTTTAGACGATAATATGACTGTAGATGACCTCGTTAAACATCTTAACAGTCAGATAGACAGATCTAACGCTCTTAACAGAACTGGAACAGCTACAGGGAACCCAAAAGACAGAGCTGTTGAATTCAGATACGATGAATCAAGCGGAAACCTGAGACTTGTTTCTACCAATACAGGCGATACAAGATCATTCTCTATTTCTGACGCCAATGGTGGAACTTTTGTAAAAGAAATTTTTGGTAAAAACACCAATACTACAGTTAATTCGAACTATGATGGCGGTCAGACGCTTGCCAACGAAACTTTTGCAACTCCAATCACAGCTGGTGTTTTCACTATTGACGGAACTCAGATTAGTATCGACCCAACAGTAGATACATTGCAGGGTGTGCTCTCACGTATTTCTGCAATGACCAATATTGATGCTACCTACGATTCTGAAACAGATAGAATCAGCTTTACCAGAAGAGATGGCAGCACTGCACCAATAGGTGTTGGTTCTTCAAACGATACCAGCAATTTCCTTTCTGTAACAGGAATGATAGCAGGAACTCAGACTTCAGCTGCTCATCTTACAGGTAGTTCAACCGAAGCTCTTCAGAATAATAACGGTAATCCTTTAAGTGTTGCAGACTTCCGCAATAAAACTATTCCATACGGTGGTTATTGGGGAAATCAAACTCAGACTGGTACAATCAATGTTAATGTAAATGGAACCGACCACAGCATTTCTTGGCAGTCTGGCGATACTTATCAGTCTATTATCGACAAAATAGCTGATATAGAGGGTATAGAATCAGCTTACTATGATGCTTCTACTGGTAAAATCAATGTTGTTGGTAAAGATAAAGGAAGCAGCGCTTCTATTTCTATAAGCGATAGAAGCGGAAATATGGCCAGAGATTTAGGTATTAATTCTTCTGCTAATGGTTCTGATGCTGGTTCAACATTAACAGCTTCAAAATCACTTTCAGATGTTAAGACTAGTTCACCTCTTGCTCAAGCAGGTTTTGCAACAGCAGTAACTTCAGGCACTTTCTCTATCAACGGCGTAAAATTCACAATTAACAATACTCAGACCCAGACTATGGATTCAATAATTGACGCTATTAACAATAACGATAAAGTTGGTGTTAAAGCTCAATATAATCCAACAACAG
The DNA here is from genome assembly GCA_017526725.1 of Candidatus Rifleibacteriota bacterium. The sequence goes on along the minus strand of JAFXRA010000180.1, from coordinate 1,178 downwards.
GCGAATTTATACTTACTTCTACCGAAACAGGTAACAGAGCTATTGCAATCGGTTCTGCTACAGATACAAGCAACTTTTTAAGTGCTATGGGCTTAACTGGTGCTGTTCAGAATATCGGTCAGAATTGTATTTATAGCATAGATTCTGTTTATGGTGGTACAGACCAGGTCAGCCAGTCTAATACTATTACAGATGCTATCGAGGGTTTAACCCTTAACTTCAGAGAAACAACCGTTGGTGCTGGTGAAACAATATCTATCAATACCGATACAGAATCAGCAAAAACTGCTATAAAAGAGTTTATTGACCTTTATAACGAAGTTACAGAAACAATTTTCAATAAAATTACAGAAAAGAAAACCAAAGAACAAAGAGAATTAACAGGTCTTACAGATGCTGAAAAACAGGCATTAAGCAAGGAAGATCTTGAAACCTACGAAGAAGCTTATAAAGTAGGTTTGTTAAGTGGTGACACTACTTTGAGAAATATACGTTCTCAGATGAGAAACGTAATGTCTGCAATAGTGCCAGAAGCTGATGCTTTGTTTAATTCTTTGAGTGATATTGGTATTACTACTGGTAAGATAGGTTCTGCATATTCAGCAACTATGGTCGGAACTTTGTCTATAACAGACGAAGACAAATTAGACCAGGCTTTGAGGAATAATCCAGAAGCAGTAACTAAGTTATTCAATAATGATTCTACAAATCAGAATCAGATGGGTATTGCCCGTCGTCTCAAAGAAGTTTTAAATTCTTTCACTAAGTCTAATGGGCTTCTTACTTCAAGAATTGGTCGTTCAGACGGTTCTGGCAACAGCCAGATGGATAAGCAGATCAATGCTTTGAATGAACAGATTTCTCAGCAGCAGATTAAGCTCAGTGCAAGAGAAGAAAACCTGTTAAAGAAATTTGCTGCTATGGAAACAGCTTTGAACAACTATCAAGCTCAGTCACAGTCATTGGCTAACTCGCTGTCTCAGCTCATGGGTAAGTAAGGAACCTAGCAAAGCTTGGATTGAAAAAAGCGCCTGTTTCAGGCGCTTTTTTTTTTATCTTAATAGGCGGACAGTTGCTTGCTCAAGCTTATTCAAGTGCTACGCTTCGCTGTGGGACACTTTGTTGTGGGACGTTTCACTGTGGTAATTGTTTATTATCGTTCGAAGAGTTCAAGGTTC